>SLSM01000206.1 GCA_007130445.1 Trueperaceae bacterium
CGCTCGATCAGGGCGTCGTCGTAGTCGCCGCCGTGCTCGATGCAGTCGACCCCCGCCTCGACGGCGTTGGCCGCCCAGACGCCCGCGTCGGTCGTCACTGGGACACCCTGCTCGTGCGCCTGCTCGACGCAGGCGCGCAGCTCGTCGAGCGTGTACGCGTGGGCCATGAGCTTGATCCAGTCGGCGCCGTCGCGGATCTGCTCGCGCGTCGCCTTGCGCACCTCGTCGGGACCGTCGGCGACACGGTTGCCGTACCAGATGTGGCCGCCGGTACGACAGATGGCACGGCCGCAGGTGAGCACCTTCGGGCCCGGGATCAGTCCGTCGCGCTGCGCCTGGCGAGCGACGAGGCCGGTGTCGTGGACGCCACCGAGATCTCGGAACGTGGTGATGCCGGCCTCGACCGCGGCGATCATGCCGCGCGAGAGCTTGACGTAGAGCATGGGGCCGTCGTGCCGGCTCTGCCCCTCGAGATCCGAGAAGCCGTCCCAGGCGAGGTGCCCGTGGAGGTTCATGAGGCCGGGCGAGACGGTCTTGCCGCTGGCGTCGATGACCTCGCCGCGCTGGCCGACATCGCCGCCGACCTTGGCGATCCGATCGGCGTCCAGAACGATACCGGGATTGGGGACGAAGCGTCCCGCGACGGCGTCGAACATCGTGCCGCCGAGGATGGTGGTGGGTCGGCTCATCGGGAACCTCCTGAAGTGACACCGGTCGCGACCGGCGTGGTGGCGGGCGTGACGATGCGACCGCGCCCCGGACTGGCGAGCACACGGCCGTCTGCAGCCACGCACTCGCCGCGTGACCAGACCGAGACGATGGCGCCGCGACAGCGGCGTCCCAGCACGTGGCGGATCGCGTCGGCGCTGCGGCTGTGGAAGCGCTCGGGGGTGAGCTCCGTCTCGGCCTCCGGGTCCAGGAGTACCAGGTCGGCATCGGACCCCACGCGCACGTTCCCCTTGCGGCCGTGCAGGCCGTACAGGCTCGCCGGCGCCTCGGAGGTCCAACGCACCACGTCTTCGAGCGTGGCACTACCGCGCAACGCGGCGTCCCACAACAGGCGGCCGGTCAGTTCGACACCCGGGATGCCCGAGCCGACCCCCCAGATGTCGTCCCACCCCGCCTCCTTCTCGGCGCCGCGGAAGGGGGCGTGGTCGCTGGCGATGGTCCGGACCGCACCGTCGTGGAGCGCACGCCACAGCGCGGCTTGGTCGTCGGGCGTCCGCAGCGGCGGGTTCACCTTCACGTACGGCCCGTGCGCCGCCACGTCGTCGTGCGAGCCGAACAGATATGCGGGCGTCGTCTCTGCCGTCATCGTTTGACCACGGCCCTGGAACCAGCGGATGTACTCGACGGCGAGCGCGGAGCTGACGTGAACCACGTGCACCCGGGCGCCGACCGCCTCGTTCATGGCGCCGAGCCGGGCGACCGCGATCGCCTCGGCCAGCGGAGGCCGTGAGCGCGCGTGCGCGGACGGGTCGGCGTGCCCGGCGGCCTGCTCGCGCTCCTCGAACAGGTCGATCAACCCCTGGTCCTCGGCGTGGACCGCGACGAGCAGGCCGGTGTCGCGCACCAGTTCCAGGGCCCGGTAGACGTCGCGGTCCTCGGTCATCGCCAGACCCTTGAACGACGACTCGCGGCCGGGCGGGAAGCCGTGCATCATGACCTTGAACGCGACGGCCCCGGCGGACGCCATCTCCTGCAAGAGCGGTGCGTCGAGGTCGCCCGGCGCCGCGAAGAAGCCGACGTCGACGCGCGCCTGAGTGCGTGCCAGCGCCATGCGAGCGGCAAGCACCTCCGGGGTACCGCAGGCCGGGTCGCTGATCGGCATCTCCAGGATGGTCGTCACGCCACCCGCGGCGGCGGCGGCGGTCCCGGAGTCGAAGTCCTCGCGCTCGGGGTGATCGGGTGCGCGGCAGTGGAAGTGGGTATCGACGATGCCCGGTAGCACGAGGAGGCCGCGGGCGTCGACGGTCTCGCGCGCCTGCGGGAGCGTGCCGGGTTCGCTCAACGCGACGACCGCGCCGTCGCGTACGCCGATGTCGAGCGCGACGCGTCCGTCACCACGGACCAGCGTTCCACCGAGGATGGCGAGATCGAGGGGCGCCTCCATGTCAGGCCCGCCTCGTCTCGAAGGCGAAGGGGTAGAGCGCGTCCGCATCGCGACCCAGCGGGTCGCGCGCGACCAGCGCGGCGCGGTAGTCCCGCCAGACCCGCTGCGCCTCGTCGAGGAGACCGCCGTCGTCGACACCGACGACGGCGCCATCGCGAACGACCTGCACCCCGTCGACGTACACGTGCTCCGCGTCGCTGCCGGCGGCGAAGTGCACGAGCGCCTTGATCGGGCAATCGACCACGCCGAGGTGGAGCGCGCGCAGATCGAAGACCGTGACGTCGGCCGCAGCACCGGCCTGCAGCCGACCCAAGTCGGGCCGGCCCAGTGCGTCGGCGCCGCCGACGGTCGCGGCGTGGAACACGTCGGCCGCACTGCCGGCGGCCGGGTCGGCATCGGCGACCTTCGCCATCACGGCCGCCATACGCATCTCGCCCGGCATGTCGGCGGGCATGGTGTCGGTCCCGAGCCCGAGGTTGATGCCGGCGCGTCGGTAGCGGTCGAAGGAGCGCAGCACGACCCCCCGCCGGGCGAAGACCACCGGGCAGTGCGCCACGTGCGTGCCGCTGTCGGCGAGCAGCGCCAGGTCGGTGTCCATCGCTCCGCCACCCACCTCCGGGTGGCCGCGCAGGTAGATCGCGTGGGTGAGCGTCGTCGTCGGGCCTAGCACGCCCAGCCGGTCCATGCGCTCGACGGGGCTCTCGGCGCGCATCGCGATCGACGTCGTGGCCTCGGCGGGGTACTGCGCGAAGTGCGAACGCAGCGTCACACCGAGGTCACGCGCGGCGTCGCGCGCGGAGCTGAGCAGGTCGTCGGAGCAGGTCTCGGTGGTGTAGGGGAACAGGAACCCGCGGACGCGGTCACCGTGGTCGCGCTCGAGCGACTCGACCAACGCGATCGCCTTGGCGAGACCGGCTCGGCCGCGGTCGGCGTCGTGCACGGTCTGCGTCACGCCGTGCTCGTCGTCGAAGCGGCTGTGGTCCTGGAAGTTGTGCGCGAGGTACGCGCGGGCGCCGAGCGCCTCGGCCGCCTCGGCCAGGGCACCCGGCTCGACCGCCGGGTCGTCGAAGCGCTTGCTGGCCATGGTCGTGACGTTGGCGAACGTCGTGCTCCCGTTCCGCAGGAGGTTCGCCACAGAGAAGCGGGCGGATACGCGCAGGGCCTCGTCGCTCAGCACCTCGCGGCCGCCATCGAACCAGGCGCGGCTCTTCGGGAAGCCGACGTGGTTCACGTCGATGCGCAGGATCTGCAGGTCGAGGTTGGCGATGCAGTGGAGGTTGACGAGCCCGGGCGAGATGAGGCGCCCTGGTAGGTCGAGGACGGTGCCGGCCGCCGGGCAGTCGGGGTCGTCCGGGAAGCCGACGAAGGCGACGCGAGGACCGTCGAGGACGACACAGCCGCCGTCGAGGAGCACGTGGCGGCCGTCCTCGTGCGCGACCACGTGGCCACCGCGCAGCATGGTGCGCGCCGCGCTCATCGCCGCGCTCCTCGAGGTCGTTGGTCCGATCCTACGCCGCTCGTCACTCTGCACATCGTCATGGGTTCCCCTCTCATCGGCGTGGGGCGCCGCGCACCGTGCGCGCCGCGGCGCTCGCCCTCATCGCTCGAGCATACATCGTCGATTGTCGACAACCGACGCCCGTGTGGCGCCTACGGTGCCGGCGCCGACCGTTCCGTCACCCGCGTCCATCGACGAGCGGGTACGACGTCGGGAAGCGCTCTCGAACGCTCCGGCCCCGGCTATCCCAACCCACGAGCACATCCGTCACGTCGCCCAAGAGCGCCGCCATGCGCCCCTTGAGCTCCGCCTCGTCGAGGCCCGGGATCACGCCGTCCACCAGCACCGGGCGGCCGTCCACGAACACGTGGCTGACGTCGCGCACCGAGGCGTAGTAGACCAGGCTCCGGATCGGGTCTTGCGTCGGCGCGAAGGTGGCGGTGTCCTCACGAACGAGGACGATGTCCGCCTTCGAACCCGGCGCCAGGCGGCCGAGGTCGTCGCGCCCCAGGAACCGTGCGCCGCCGAGCGTGGCCGCGTCGAAGACGTCCGCAGCGGTCGTCGCCAGCGCGGCGCGCTCGGCCACCTTCCCCATCAGCGCCGCGATGCGCATCTCCTGGATCATGTCGCCGGGGTACGTGTCGGTCCCGATCGCGACGTTGATGCCCGCTCGCAGATAGCGGCCGAAGGCGTCCAGGACGCGGCCGCCGAACAGGTAGATCCAGGGCGTGTGCCCGACGCTGGTGCCGCTCGCCGCGAGGAGCTCGACCTCATGGTCGTCCAGACCGTTGCCACCCCTATGGCCGCGGCCATGGAGCACGTGCGTCAGCATCACCTCGGGCCCGAGCACGCCGAGGTGGTCGAGGCGCTCGATCGGGGAGCGCTCGTGGTGCTCCAGCGTCCACTCGACCTCGCGCACCGACTGCGCGGTGTGCATGCGCCAGCCGACGCCGAGCTCGCGCGCGGCCGCGCTCGTGGCGCGCAGCAGCTCGTCGCTCGCCGTGTCCTGGGTGTACGGGAAGAGCAGGCCGTGCACCCGCGGGCCGAACTCGCCCCGCTGGCAGCGCCGCACGAACTCGACGCAGCGCTCCAGTCCTGCGAACCCTCGCGCCTCGTCGACCAACGTGTCGTCCACCGGGTCGTCGACGATCGGGACGGAGGAGCGGTAGTGATGCGAGAGGAAGGCGCGCAGTCCGAGGCGGTTCGCGACGTCGGCGTAGAGCGGCGGCTCCCACGGCTCGTCGTCCCAGCGCTTGAAGACCATCGCGTTGATGCCGCAGAAGGTGGTGACGCCGGAACGGACCAGCATCGCCAGCATCGCCTCGGCACCGTCTCGCGTCTGGCGCTCGTCGAACACGCTCTCCGTGCCCTCGACGAAGCGCCGCGGCCGGTAGCCCTCCTCGCGCGGGTAGTCCCACAGGAGCAAGTGGATGCCGATGTCCATGAGGGCGTGTGCGTCGACCAGGCCGGGCATCACGAGGTGCGAGCGGGCGTCGATCTCGCGGTCCACCGCGCCGTCGTACGGACCGCCGGCATGGAGCACGCGGTCGCCCTGGAAGACCACCTCGCCGCCCTCGACGATGACGTGTCCGCCGCGCTCGCCGTCGTACGCGACGACGTGCCGTCCACGGATGCGGACCGTCTCGTTCGCCTGAGGCTGGGCGGCGTCCCCGTTCATCGGATCCTCGGGTCGAGCACATCGCGGAGGCCGTCGCCGAGCAGGTTCATCGCCATCACGGTGACCATGATGCCGAGGCCTGGGAAGAACGTGAGCCACCAGGCGAGCGACATGAAGCCACGCCCCTGGCTGAGCATGAGCCCCCACTCCGGGGTCGGCGACTGCGCGCCCAGGCCGAGGAAGCTGAGCGCCGCACCGGCCAGGATGGCGGTCCCCGTCATGAGCGCGCCCATGACGATGTTCGGGGCGATGATGTTCGGGAGGATGTGGCGAACCATGATGGTGACCTCCGAGCCGCCAAGCGCTTGGGCGGACTGCACGTAGAGGTTCTCCTTGGCCGACAGCACCTCACCGCGGGTGATGCGGGCGAACGCCGGAATGGACGAGATGCCCACGGCGATCATCGCGTTGGTGAGGCCGGGGCCGAGCGCGAAGACGGCCACGAGTGCCAGGATCAGCGACGGGAAGGCGAGCAGCATGTCGATGAAGCGCATCAGGATGCCGTCGACCCGCCCGCCCAGGTAGCCGGCCAGCACGCCGATCAGCACGCCGAGGCTAAGACCGATGCTCACCGACACGACTCCTAGACGGAGCGAGATGCGGGTGCCGTAGATGACCCGGCTCATCACGTCGCGGCCGAGCGTGTCGGTGCCCATCCAATGCTCGGCCGACGGCGGTGTGAGGGCGGCGATCGGATCGATCCGGAGGGGATCGTATGGCGCGATCGCGGGCGCGAACACCGCGATGAGCACGAGGGCGACGAACAAGCCGAGACCCACCATGCCACCAGGGTGGCGGATGAACTTCCCGATCGCCCTGCGCAGCATGGACGCGCTCGGGCGAGCCGTGCGGACACCGGCAGATGCGTCGATCACACGGCTGGCCATCAGCCGTACCGGATGCGCGGGTCGAGGAGCGAATACGAGACGTCGACGAGGAGGTTCACCAGCACGAAGGCGAGCGCGGCCAACATCACCGTCGACTGCACGAGCGGCAGATCGGAGCGTTGGATCGCGCCGACGGTCAGCGAACCGAGCCCTTGGCGGCCGAAGACGGTCTCGACCACGACCGAACCGCCGAGGAGCGCCCCGAACTGGAGGCCGACGACGGTCATGACCGACGCCATCGCGTTGCGCATCGCGTGCTTGAGCACGACCGTGCGCGGTTTCAGCCCCTTCGAGCGGGCCGTCCGGACGTAGTCGGCATGGATGACCTCGAGCAGGCTCGAGCGGGTGATGCGGGCGATGATCGCGACACCGCTGAAGCCGAGGGTGATCGCCGGGAGCACGAGATATCGCCAGCCGCCGGTCCCCGAGGCCGGGAACCAACCGAGCTGGAGTGAGAAGAAGAGGATGAACAGCAGACCCAGCCAGAAGTTGGGCATCGACACGCCCACGAGCGCGACGATCATCGAGCTCGTGTCGATCCAGGTCCCGCGGCGCAGCGCCGCGACGACGCCGAGCGGGACACCGACGATGATGGCGATGGCCAAGGCCGCGAGGGTCAGCTCGATCGTGGCCGGGAGTTGCGAGGCGATCTGGTCTGCGACGGGCCGACCCGTGACCAGCGAGCGGCCGAGATCACCACTGGCGAGCACGCTCAGGAAGCGGAGGAACTGCACGTGGAAGGGTTGGTCGAGCCCCATCTGCGCGCGCAGCCTGGCCATCGCTTCGGCGGTGGCGCCGGTGTCGCGCAACATCGCGTCGACGGCGTCTCCGGGGATGAGGTACATCGCAGAGAACACCATGAACGCCACGCCCAACATGACGGGGATCACGATGAGCAGGCGACGGACGATATAGGTCCACATAGGCGCCCCTGA
>SLSM01000028.1 GCA_007130445.1 Trueperaceae bacterium
GGGCGTGGTCGCCGGAGCGCAGCACGTCGGGCACGCGCAGCCCGCGGTAGAGCGCTGGCCGCGTGTACTCCGGGTAGTCGAGCAGACCCGTGCTGAACGAGTCCTGACGGTGGCTCTCGGCGTCGCCGAGCACGCCCGGGAGCAGCCTCACGGTCGCCTCGGCCAGGGACAGCGCGGCGAGCTCGCCACCCATCAGCACCACGTCGGCGAGCGACACCTCGCGGTCGACGAGGCGCTCGACGCGGGCGTCGAAGCCCTCATAGCGGCCGCACAGCAGGGTCAGGTGCCGGTACGTCGCGAAGCGCTCCACGAGCCGCTGCGTGAGCGGCTCGCCAGCGGGTGAGAGCAGCACGACCTCGTCGGCCGGCGGCTCGGCGGTGCGCGCCTCGTCGATCGCTCGCGCCGCGACGTCGGCGCGGATGACCATGCCGGCCCCGCCGCCGTAGGGGGCGTCGTCGACGCGGTTCGTGCGGTTGCCCGCGAAGCGCCGGAGGTCGTTGACGCGCAGGTCGAGCAGACCGGCCGCCGCGGCCCGGCCCACGAGTGCCTCGCGCGTCCAGGGCAGCACGAGGTCGGGGAACAGGGTCTCGAAGGTGATCCGCATGCGCGTGGCCGACCGTTCAGGCACCGTCCGGGTCGTCGAGCAGCCCGGGGGGTGGGTCGCGCAACGCGACCTCGTCGGCGTGCACGCTGACGTAGGGCGCCGCCGCCGGCACCAGGTGCAGTGCGCCCCCTGCGCGCACGCGCAGGAGGGTCTGTGCGCCCTCGAGCACGGCGTCGACGTGGCCGAACGGGGCACCGTCCAGGCTGACGGGCAGGCCGACGAGCGCCGGCCGTGCGCCCCTGAGCAGCGCCGCCGCCGCGCGGTCGCCGGGCTCGAGCCGGACGGTGGCGTTCACGAGCGCCTGCGCCCGCTCCGGGCTGCGGAACCCCTGGAAGGCGACCACGAGGCCGGACCCGTGCGCGCGCACGAAGCGCACCGGCAGCGAACCGTGGCCGTCGACCACGAGGCGTTCGGCGCGCCGCAGCGCGGCCGCCTCCTGCTCGCCTTCGACGCGGCAATGCAAGGCGCCCTCGAGCTGGTACGTGCGCCCGAGGCGACCGAGGATGGGGCCAAGGCGCGCGGCGCTATCGATGGCCGCCGCTGGAGGTGTCACTCGATCAGGTTGACCTCGACCCGTTGACGGCCATCGGCCGCCGCTCGGGCCAGGGTCCGGAGGCTGTTGATGACACGGCCGCCGCGGCCGATCACGCGACCGGCGTCGCCCTCGGCGCAGCGGATGTCGATGCGCACGCCGCGATCGTCATGCTCGGCCCGCACCTCGAGCGCGCCGGGTTCGGCGACGAGGTTCTGGACGACGTAGGTGACGAGTTCGACCGGCATGCGTGGCCTCGCTTGCGGTGTCGACCGAGCTCAGGCGCTCGGTGCGGGACGCTGGGTGAAGCCGGCGCGGCGCTTCGCCAACACGCCGGGGACCTCGACGCCGACCTTCTGCAACAGACGCAGCGCGGTGTCGGTGGGCTGGGCGCCCTGGTCGAGCCAGTAGGCGGCGCGCTCCACGTCGACCTTGAGCGGCTCGGGCGTCGTCTCGCGCGGGTCGTAGTAGCCGAGGGACTCGATGTAGTCGCCCGAGCGCTTGGTGCGCGCGTCGACGACGACGACGCGGTAGTGCGGGTTCTTCTTCGCGCCGAGGCGCATGAGGCGGATCTTGACCATAAAGACTTCGTTCCTCCGGAGGTCGCGTGGCATGACGGCGCGTCAGGGCACCGTCCTCGCAGTCGACTGCCCATCGTACACGCCCGGGCCGCTCCTGTCCAACCGCGGTGGGACGGTCCGGTCAGCGCCGCCCGAGCGCTCCCATGCCGCCACCGCGGCCGGGCGGCCGCTTGCCCATGCGCTTCATCATCTGCTTCATGTCGTCGTAGGTCCGCATGAGCCGGTTGACGTCCTGCACCGTGGTGCCGCTGCCGCGCGCGATGCGCTTGCGGCGGCTGGCGTTGAGCAGCTTGGGGTCGCGACGTTCGCGTTCGGTCATGCTCGAGATGATCGCCTCGACGCGGCCGAGCTCGCGCTCGTCGATGTCGACGCCGGCCGGGAGCATCTTGCTCGCACCCGGGATCATCTTCAGGACGTCCGAGACGCTCCCCATCTGCTTGATGCGGCGCATCTGCGTGAGCATGTCCTGCAGCGAGAAGTCCGAGAGCTTGCGGGGCCCGGCCGAGGCGTCGTCGTCGCCCTCGAGCGCCTTGGCCTTCTCGATCAGGGTGAGCACGTCGCCCATGCCGAGGATGCGGCCGGCCACGCGGTCGGGGTGGAACGCCTCGAGCCCGTCGATCTTCTCGCTCATCCCGGCGAAGTAGATCGGCTTCCCGGTCACGTGCTTGGCCGAGAGGGCGGCGCCGCCGCGGGCGTCGCCGTCGAGCTTCGACAGGATCAGCCCCGTCACGCCCACGCGCTCGTCGAAGGTCCGCGCCACGGGGAGCGACTGCTGGCCCGTCATGGCGTCGACCACGAGCATCTTCTCGGTCGGCGCGACCGCGTTGGAGAGCGCCGCGAGGTCATCCATCAGCGCCTCGTCGATCTGCAGGCGGCCGGCGGTGTCGACGATCACCAGGTCGCGGAAGTCCTGCTTCAGGGCGGCCGCGAGCCGCGCCTTCGTGGTGGCGACGCTCTCGCCGTCGGCGACCTCCAACACCGGCACGCCGATCTGGCGCCCGAGCACCCTGAGCTGCTCGCGCGCAGCGGGCCGCTGCGTGTCGGCGGCGACCAGCAGCGGTCGGCGCCCCTGGGCCTTGTAGCGGTAGGCGAGCTTGCCGGCGGTGGTCGTCTTGCCGGCCCCCTGCAGGCCCATGAGCAGCCAGACGTTGCCGTCGTTGCGCAGGTTCGGCACGACGCTCGCACCGCCCAGCGTCGCCTTCATCTCCTCGTGGACGATGGCGATCACGCGCTGGTCGGGGTTCAGCGACAGCAGCGTCTCGGAGCCCACGGCCCGCTCCAGCACGCGCGCCGTGAAGGCCTTCGCGACCTCGAGGTTGACGTCCGCCTCGAGCAGCGCGACCCGCACCTCGCGCAGCGCCGCCTTGACGTCGTTCTCGGACAGCTTGCCGCGTCCGCGCAGCCCGTCGAAGACGGATTGGAGTCGATCGCCGAGGCTCTGGAACATGGGGTCCCCCGTGGCGCCGCGGTGCGCCGGCGGCGTGCCGGCACTGCGAGCGCTCGAGCGCCCAGGCTACCGCCGGTCCGGCCGCGAATCAACCGCGTCTCGCAGCCGGCGCCGCGCGAGGCCGGCGGTTGGTACCGTCTAGGCATGCACGCCTGGCCTCGCACCGCAGCGGGCCGTCGCGCCGCTACCGGTCACCGGTGGGGGCGGCGCGCCGCTCTGGTGATCGTCGCGTGCCTCTGGGCGGCGCTGGCGCAGACGCTGCCCGACGAAGCGCCGCTACCGGCCGCCGCCGAGGCCGCGATGGCCCGCGGCAGCGAGGCCGCCATCGCAGGACTCGCCGATCCGACGCCGCCGCACCCCGATCACCCCCTGTGGCGCCTGGTGCTCGAGGCTGGGCGCGAGGCGGTCGAGATCGTCGACCACGCCGTCACGCAGCGCTACCTGGCGCGCGCCTACGCGCTCACCGGTTGGTCGGTGCGCGCGCTGCGCGCCTTCGACGAACTCGTCGCGGCAGGCCACCCGCTCGACGTGCCCGACGAGCGCCTCGTCCCCGACCTGGCGTCGTCCACGCTGTACGCGCGCGTCGCGGCCGAGCAGGCCTTCGCGCGCTACCAGGCGGGTGATGCCGAGGGGGCCGAGCGGACCTTCGCGCGCTGGGTGGCGCTCGATCCGGACGCCACCGAGGCGCTGCGCTGGCTCGGCCGCCTGGCCAGCGAGCGCGGCGATCCCGAGGCGGCGTTGCCGTACTGGGAGCGACTGGTGGCGCTCGCACCGGACGACGCGGCCGCCGCGTTCTCGCTGCGCGAGGCGCAGCGCGAGGTGGCCGTCGGCCCCGCCGCCGCCGCGGCCTTCCGCGACGGTATCCAGGCGTATGAGCTCGGCGACCTCGCGGGCGCCTTCGAGTCGTTCGCAGCGGCGCACCGCGCCAACCCCGAGTATGTCGACGCGGCCGTGTGGGCCGGGCGGAGTGCGCTCGAGCTCGAGCGTCCGGAGACGGCGTTGCGCTACTGGACGCTGGTGAGCGAGGCGCGACCCGACGATGGCGGCGCGGCCTACTTCCGGCGCGTCGCACAGGATCAGGTCGCGTTCGGTGTCGCAGCCGGTCGAGCGTTCTACGACGGCCTGGCCGCGTACGAACGCTCTGCCCTCGACGCGGCACTCGACGCCTTCGAAGCTGCGGTCGCTGCCAACGACGCGTTCACCCAGGCCTGGGTCTGGGTGGCCAGGACGCGCCAGGAGACCGGTCGCTACGAGGCCGCGGTGCGGGCGTGGGAGCGCGTGATGGCGCTCGACCCGGACGACACGCGAGCGCGCTACTTCGCCTCGCTCGCTCGTCAGCAGCAGGGCGTGCGGCCCGAGGCGGGAGCGGCCTTCGCGGCCGCGGTCGCGGCGTACGAGAGCGCCGATCTGGTGCTCGCCCGCGACCTGTTCGAGAACGTCGTCGCGATCGATCCCGACTCGGCGACGGCGTGGGGGTGGGTTGGGCGCGTGGCCTTCGGCGAGCGCCGCTACGACGACGCGGCGTTCGCCTACGGCCGGGCCGCCGAGCTCGACCCCAGCGACGACGACCTGGCGTTCTTCGCGGCCGAGTCGGCCGCCCTCGCGCAGGAGGCGCGCGCCGCGGAGGAGCCGGACGCCACGCCCGATCCGGACGAGGCGCCCGACGACGGCCCCGAGGCGCCCACTGACGCCGACGACGGCGACGCCGCCGACGACGCCGACGGTGCGCCCGTGGTCAACCCCGAGGCCGCGCCGGACGCGACGCCGTGAGGACGGTCGTCCTGCGGGTGGTGGCGTTGGCCCTGCTCCTGCTGCTGGCGCTCGTCGCGGCGCTCACGATCCGCACCCTGGGCCAACTCCCCGACGTGACGATCTACCTGGTGCGCGACGACGGAACGAGCTTCGCGCTCGAGCCGGTATACCGGCGCATGCGCGCCGAGGCGCGCGACGCTGCCGCGACCACGCACCCGAGCGAGGCCACCGTGCGGGTCGCGGTCAGCGCCCTCGCCGCCGGCCCCAGCGAGGACGAGGCGGCGCGTGGGCTCGGGAGCGAGGTGCCGCCCGCCACGCGCGTCTTGGGCGTGCGCTTCGCCGACGGCGTCATGACGATCGACCTGAGCAGCGACTTCACGGACGGTGGCGGTACCGCATCGATGCTCGGCCGTCTGCACCAGGTCCACCACACCGCGGTGCGACCGGGCGGGGTGGAGGCCGTGCGGATCCTGGTCGAGGGTCGGCCGCTCGAGGTGCTCGGCGGCGAGGGGGTCATGGTCGACCAACCCTGGCGCGCGCCCCCAGCGGGCCTGCCGCGATGGTGAACGGGGGCGCGCCGGCGGCACGCCGGCTGCGCGCCAGGTGCTGCTTGGCGCGCGTGGTGATGGCAGCGCTCGTGGCCGCGCTGTTCGGTGGCGCCGTGTTCGGCAGTGCGTGGGCGCAGGCCGAGGCCGCCGAGGCGGTCGTGGGCGGGGCCTTCGAGGGCACGTTCGAGCGCACGTTCGACGCCGCCGTGGCGCTCGTCCGCGCCCACTACTGGGACGCCGACCACCTGGCGTGGGACCTCTGGGCGGCCGAACACCGCGAGGCGGCGGCGTCCGCGCCCGACCGTGCGGCGTTCGACGCGGTGATGCGGCGGCTGCTGCGAGCGCTTGGCGACGATCACTCGACGTGGCTCGGCGTGAGTGCCGGCACCGACCGGATCACGCCGACGGACGTGGGTCCCGGGCCGCCGCGGCTCGGCGTGCAGTTCGGCTTCGCGCCAGGTCGGGGCCTGGTGGTGGAGCGCGTGTACCCGTCGTCGCCCGCCGCCGCGGCGGGGTTGCGGCGAGCCGACGTGGTGGTGGCGGTGGGCGGCGCACCGCTCGGGGGGTTCGGCAGCGTGTTCGAGGCCGACGGGGCGCTGCGCAGGGCGCTCGAGGCCGGCCCCGCGACCCTCACGGTGGAGCGCCGCAGGGTGCGCCTCGAGGTCGAGGTGGTGGCGGAGCGCGTGCCGTTCGCGGCGATCGCGGGCGCGCCCTACGGCCACATGCTGGACGAGCGCACGGGCTACCTGGCGGTGCCGAGCTTCAACGAGGAAGGGGTGGCGGCCTCGGCCCATGCCGCCCTCGCCGCACTCGCCGAGGCCGGTGCCGTGACGCTCGTGCTGGACCTGCGTGGGAACCTCGGCGGCAGACTGCTCGAGGCAGGCGCGCTGCTCGGTGCGTTCCTGGAGGGGACGTGGGCCGACGCCGTGGCGCGCGGCGCGTCGGCGTGGACGGCGCAGGTCGTGCGCGAGGGCGACGCGGTCGTCTCGCGGCTGGTCGCGGAGGGCGGCGCGGTGATGGCCCAAGGCGTCGTCCCGGCCGCCGCCGTGTGGCGCGGACCGGTGGTCGTGGTCGTCGGGTCGGAGACGGTGTCGGCCGGAGAACTCGTCGCGCTGGCACTGCAAGACCGCGGCCGAGCCCGCGTGGTCGGCGAGCCGACGGCGGGCAACGTCGAAGCCGTGCAGGGGTTCACGCTGCCGGACGGGAGTCGGTTGCTCTTGGCGGTGGCCGACCTACGCGGCCCGAACGGGCTCTCCTTCGCGGCGGGCGTCGTCCCGGACGTCGTCTCGCGGGCCGAACCGGACGATTTGGCGCGGGGTCGCGACGCGCCGGTGGGTGAGGCGCGACGGTTGCTCGGCGCGCTGCCGTTCACTCCGGACCGGCGCTTCTGATGCGGGGCCATGCTCAGCACCCTCATCGGAGCACCGTGATAGACTCCCCGACGCTGCAACGACAGCGGCGCGACCGGGCATCGCCCTCGCCGCGCCGCTGGACGCTGGTGCGCCCGACAGGATTCGAACCTGTGGCCTTTCGCTCCGGAGGCGA
>SLSM01000425.1 GCA_007130445.1 Trueperaceae bacterium
CGACCTGCAGAACCAGATCGCTTCGCAGCGCGTCGCCATCGACACCGCCCAGGCCCAGGCCGAAGCGGCCGCTGCGCGCGCCGACGCCGCCTACGACCTCGCCCTCCAGGGCCTGGCCGCGGCCGACGCCAACGCCAGCGACATCGCCGCGCTGAACCGCGCGCTGCAGATCCTCAGCGATCGCGTCGACGGCATGGGCGCCCCGGTGGCCCCGGTCATGCCCGACACGTTCGACCCCTCCGGCCTCCAGGCCGGCATCGACCGCAACGCTGGCGACATCGCCAACATCCGCGAGTTCGTGATCCTCCTCCGTCGTGACCAGGTCGCCCTGCGCGATCGCGTGGCCGCCCTCGAGGCCGCCGACGCCGCGACCGCCGAGGCGATCGCCGATCTCGACGCCCGCGTCGCCACCCTCGAGCGCACCGCGCTCCAGATCAGCGGCTCGATCAGCCTCACCTACAACGTCAACCGCTTCGCCGGTTGCGTCGCGGGCTGCGGCTTCGACGTCGATCGCGTCTACGGTCTCGGCTTCCGTCGCGACATGGGCGCCTCGTTCGTCTCCACCGGCACCAACCCGACGAGCTTCCCCGGTGCCGAGCGTCCCGCTCAGCGCCGCATGGAGTTCACCCAGGGCAACGGCTTCACCTCGAGCCTGTCGATCAGCGTGATCGGTAACCAGGCGTTCGACGGCACCAGCCAGCCCCGCGGCCTGAACGCCTTCTCGGCCGTCGCCGACCTCGACTTCCGTCAGGCCGTCGGCCTCGAGGCGACGGACGGCACGTTCTTCAGTGGCTACGTCCTCCGCGTCAACAGCTTCACCACCACGTTCGATCCGATCGGCGCCGAGCCGCTGACCTTCCGCTTCGGCAGCAACATCAACACGCGGACGATCAGCTCGGCCTACACCTTCGACGTGCGCGGCGAAGCCGGCTACCTGGCGACGCTCGGCGCGCCCGACTTCCTGGCCTTCCTGTCGCCGACGCTGTGGATCGCCTACACCGATCCCGCGAACGACGGCACCACCAACCGCACCGCCATCCGCGGCACCATGGCCCCGAGCCTGGGCGACGCGGTCACACTGTCGGGCGGATTCACCTTCGCTCGCAGCACGGTCAACACGGACGACAAGGACGACGTGCTCGCCGACAACGACGAGACCATCGTCTGGGGCTTCGACGGCGAAGCGATGCTCCTCGGCATCGTCGGCCTCGAGTTCGAGTTCGCCAGCAACCTCGCCGACGCGAACAACATCCTGTTCGTCAAGGCGTCGGTCGACGGCAGCGCCCTCCCGATCATCGAGTCGCTGAACGCCAACTACCGCGCCATCGCGCTCGACTGGGACGGCATCTCGAGCCCCGGAAACGACCCGAGCACCGCGGGCGGCTACCCCTTCGCGGCTGACCAGGCCGGTTTCGGCGTGGAAGGCACGCTCGGCCTCTTCATCCTCGAGATCTCGGCGTTCTTCGACAGCTACGCCGTCGACGCCGGTGACACCGTCTCCGCGTTCGGCGTCTACGGCTCGGCCGACCTGTTCGCCGGCTTCTCGCTCGGCGCGTTGTTCGAGTCGGTCTCCGTGAACGCTACGGTCGCCGACACCAACGCCGGCCTGGTGCGCGCCTCGCGCGGCTACATCAACATGGACGGCTCGTACGAGACGCAGTTCGGTGTGAGCCTGTCGCACGACGGCGACGCTGGCAACGCGCTGATCTCCGGTCTCGATCTCGACATCGAGTACCGCCGCTTCAACGCCGGCTTCGACGGTTCCGACCTCAACGTCCTGGCCCAGTACGACTTCGACATCGCCTTCTTGGCGCTGCGGCCGTACGTTGGCTACCAGATGTACGACGACAACCGCGCCCCGCGCTCGCAGTACAGCGAACTCGTCGCCGGCACCTCGCTGCAGACGACCAGCTTCGACTTCGGCGTCGTCCAGCCCAGCCTCGTGGCCGCGGTCAACTTCCGCAACACGAGCTACGGCGCCGACAACACGGCCGGCACCTTCGCCGCCACCGAACTCCAGTGGAGCGTCGGCGTCGTGCTCGACGAGTTCCTCTTCGGCGAGTACTCGACTCTCAGCGCCCGCTACGGCCAGTACAGCGGCAGCAACGTCGACACCTTCGCCTCGGCTCCGGCCGCCAACGCCGTCCCCGGCGTGGGCCGCAGCTTCGATGCCGATCTCGGTGGTGCCTCGACCTCGACCACGGGCTACGAAGTCCGGTGGAACTACTTCGACCTCGTGTTCGCGTACGCCAACTACGCGACCACCGACGGCGTCGACGCGCGCTCTGCCCAGCAGTTCCGCGTCACCTACACCGTCAACTTCTGATCGTCTGATCAGAGCCTGAACGGCGGCGCGCCCCGGTCTTCGGACCGGGGCGCGCTTCATCGTTCAGCCGTTCGGGCGGGTGCAGGAGCGTTCGGGCACACGCCGCGTCGCGGGCGCGCGTCAGCGCACAGCGTTCGGTGCCAGGACCGCCAACGCGGCTGTGCGGAGGTCGACCGCGAATGCGTCGGCCGGTCGCGGGAAGACCTCGCCGTCGACGTGCGCCACCACCGGATCCGACCACCGGACGCGAACCTCGTGACCGCACACCGAGTGGATCCGCGGATGCGCCAGATGTGTGCCGCGCATCACCCGCGGCAGGACCGCGAGCGTGCCGAGGCGACCGAACGATCCGGCCACCACCACGTCGAAGCGAGCGTCGTCCGGCCTAGCGCTGGGCGCGAAGAGGAACGAGCCGCCCGCGCGCGGTCCGTTCTGGACGCCGACCAGCAGGCTGGGCCCGGCGTATGCCTCGCGGCCGTCGACCTCCACCCGCACGTCTCGGAGCTCGAAGTCGCGCATGGCGGTCGCGATGCCGTACAGGTAGCGGCCGAGGCCGCGGCACCACGCGGGCGCTCGTTCGACGCGGCGTGCGACGTCGGCGTCGAACCCGGTGCCGAAGGCGTTGACGAACGCCTCGCCGGCGACGAAGCCGACGTCGATGCGACGCACGGCGCCGTCGGCCAGCGTGCGCGCCGCCGCCGCGATGTCGAAGCGGTCCATCCCCAGCGCGAACGCGAAGTCGTCACCCGATCCCGACGGGACGATGCCCATGGAGAAATCGCGACGCAGGCACGCTGCGGCGACCTCGTGGACGGTGCCGTCGCCGCCGACCGCCACCGGGACGGCGCCCGGGGGCAAGGCCATCACGATCTCGGTCGCGTGTCGTGGGCGTTGCGTGCGATGCACGCTGACGGCTAGGCCAGCGGCCTCGAGCGAACGCACCAGGCCGTCGAGGTGCGGGAGCACCCGGCCATGGCCGGCCACGGGGTTGACGACCAGATGCAACACGACCTGCGAATCGTACCCCTTGGGGGCTCGTGGCGCTCGGGTATCGTGGGCTCATGGTGACCGTCAGCGACCTGACAGACGTGACCGCACTGCCGACCGCGTGGCGCAGCCTCGGCGACGTCGCGCATCCGTGGGACGCTCTCGAGTGGCTCGATGCGCTGCTCGTAGGGCTGCAGCCGCTGTCGGAGGGGACCGTCCACCCGACGGCGGTGCTCGAGGGACCCATCCGCCTCGAGGCCGGGGCGCGCATCGGTCCGCACGCGTACGTGACGGGACCGGCGTGGCTCGGGCCGGGGGCCACGATCGGTCACGGCGCGCGCGTCCGCGGCGGCGTGATCATGGGCGCGGGCGCCACCGTCGGTCATGCCTCGGAGGTCAAGCGTGCCATCATGCTCGCGGAGGCCAAGGCGCCGCACTTCAACTACGTCGGCGACAGCCTGCTCGCGCGCCGTGTCAACCTCGGAGCGGGGGTGAAGTGTGCCAACCTCAAGGCCCTCGGTCGCGGCGTGCGCGTGGGGGAGACGCACACCGGCCTGCGCAAGCTCGGGGCCATGCTCGGTGACGACGTGTCGATCGGCTGCAACGCCGTCCTCGCCCCCGGTACCCTCATCGGTGCCGGGAGCGTCGTGTACGCGAACGCCAGCGTGCGCGGCGTGATCGCGCCGCGCACGCTCGTGAAGGTCACCATCGAGACGGACCAGGTACCGCTGCGGGACGACTGACGGCGCCTCAGGCGTTGGCGGGTTCGATCATGCCGTAGTCGCCGTCGTGACGCAGGTAGATGACGCTGACGAGATCGGTGTCGACGTTCTTGAACACGAAGAAGTCGTGCCCCAGCGCCTCCATCTGCATGGCGGCGTCGTCGGGCGACATCGGCCGCAAGACGTAGCGCTTGGTGCGCACGATCTCGGGCTCGCGCTCGCCTTCGTCTTCCGGCTCCGGCGCGGGCTTCTCCTGTGAGCGCTTCGCGATCAGGCGGCCCTTGAACTTCTTGAGCTGGCGCTCGAGCTTGTCGACGACCAGATCGATGGCCGCGTAGGTGTCCGCGCCGCGCTCCTCGGCACGCACGACGCCGTTGGGCACGTTCAGCTGGACCTCGACCTTCGCCGGCGACCCGCCGATGCGATCGTCGTACGACATCACCACGCGGGCGTCGACGATCTGGTCCGAGAACCGGTCGAGCTTGCCGAGCTTGTCCTCCGCGTACGAGCGCATGGCGTCCGTGACCTCGATGTCGCGGCCGATCAGCTTGTAGATGTGCATCCTCGCTCCCCTCGCAGGTCCGAGTCCAGGTGAGGCCCGTCTGTGCCCTCATGCTACCAAGCGAGCCGAGGGCCTCCTGAGGGAAAACCGTCCCCGCGGGAGCGCTCCCATCCGGCGATCGCCGTGCGTGCCCGACGCGCACGATACGCGTGGTGCGCGACGGCGGCCACCCTGACACCGTGATAGCGTTGGGGTGTGAGCGCAGACGAGCCGACCTCGACGCACGTGACCGCCCGCGGCGAACACGGTGCGGGGCCCGCCGGGCGGCAGCGCGCCGAGCGCCGGCGGACGCCGGAGAGACGCTCCATCGCGTCGTCCGTCGGGCGTTGCCCGGCGTGCGAGGGGATCGCCGTGCTCCAGGAGAAGTGGGTCCTGCACATCGTGCATGCGCTGTTGGAGGGGCCGAAGGGGTTCAACGCGATCGGTCGTGAAGTCGGCGGCTGTAACCCGACCACGCTGACCCAGCGGCTCGGCCGCCTCGAGCGTCTCGGCATCATCGCCAAGGAGCACGGCAACGGCACGTGCCGCGCCTGCTACCGCCTCACGCAGGCAGGTGAGCGGCTCGAGGACGTGATCGCCGCCATCCACCGCTGGGCCGACGCGCACCTTCCGTCTGGAGCCAACTCGAACGACTGATCGGCGGTCGGCCGGGACCCAGCGCGCAGCGCTGCCCCGAGCGCTCAGCCGCCCCTGCGGCCGAACAGGCCGCGCGGCTTCTTCGCGTCCTCGAGTTCTTCCTGCAAAGCCTTCGCGCGCTCCTTGAGCTTGCTGAGTCGCACCTTCAGGGACTCGTTCTCGTGGCGCAGCCGCGCCACTTCCGCGCGCAGTCCGCCGAGCTCGGTGGCGGCACCCGCCATCGCGTTGTCGAGCGATCCGAACACCTCGAGGTCGCTCGACGCGTCGAGCGCCGCCGAGCTGTCCGGGGCGCCGTCACGGCCGTGCATCGACGGCGCCGCGATCAGCCGCTGCACGCGCTCGCGCAGGTTCTTGTCGCCCAGGGGTTTCTGAAGCAGCAGGTCGGCACCGACGTCGCGCGCTTCGCGCTTGATCGAGTCGCCCAGCGTCTCGCCTTCTGACAGTTCGGGCGCCACCAAGACCACGGGCACGTGCATCAGGCGCTTGACGCTCTTGACCTTTCGACAGATGACGCTGCCAGCCACGTCGGCGAGGTCCATCGACAACAGGACGGCGTCCGGCGTGTGTGAGCGCAGGTGTGCGAGCGCCTCTTCGCCACTCGCGACCATCGTCACATCGAACGACTCCACGCTGAGCAGCATGTCGAGGAGTTGCCGCTGCAACGGATCCGCATCGGCGACGAGGACGGTGCTGGTGCTCATGATGGGGAAGATAGCATGTGTCGCCGCCCGATCGGGATGCAGATGGCACGTGCCGCCCTGTGGTCGGGCCACACCGTGCGTCGATCGGCACACGGTGGGCGCGTCAGCGATCGTCGCCCTTCATCGGCAGGTTCGCGACGAGGACCATGCGGTCCCCCTGCTGCTCGAAGCGCACGTCGTAATCGGCGGCGTCCGAGGGGAAGTACTTGGCGATCACCGTCAAGAGCTCGCCCTTGAGCTCCTCCATCTTCCCTGGGGTGAGCTTGGCGCGGTCGTACGAGAGCACCAGCTTGAGGCGCTCCTTGAGCGCGTCCCGGCTCTTGCGACGCTTGAACCACCCGAACATCACGCGCCCCCGAACAGTTTCCTGAGTGCCGCCATGAAGCCGCGCTTCTCGTCGAACTGGAGGTACGGAACCTCGTCGCCGCGGATGCGGCGTGCGATGTTCCGGAACGCCTGCGACGCGGACGTCTTGGCGCCACCCTCGTCCAAACTCGCGGGGTTGCCGATGTTCGTCGACACCAGGATCTGCTCGTCCTCTGGGACGATGCCGATGAGCTTGACGCCGAGGATCTCGAGCACGTCGTCGACCTCGAGCATGTCGCCGCGCTTGACCATCGCAGGGCGCAGCCGGTTCACGATCAGACGAACCTCGGTGATCTCGCGCGATTCGAGCAGTCCGATGATCCTGTCGGCGTCGCGCACCGAGCTGACTTCGGGGTTGACGACCACGAGCGCGCCGGTCGCGGCCGAAGCGGCGGTCTGGAAACCCGACTCGATGCCCGCGGGGCTGTCGATTACCACACGATCGAACCCCTCGTCTTCGAGGAGCTGGCGCACCGTCTCTTGCATGCGGTGCTCGGAGAGCGAGCTCTTGTCCTTCGTCTGGGAGGCTGCGAGGAGGTAGAGCGTCTCGACGCGCTTGTCTCGGATGATGGCCTGACGAAGCTTGCAGCGCCCCTCGAACACGTCGATGAGGTCGAAGACGACGCGCCCTTCGAGGCCCATCACCACGTCGAGGTTGCGCAGGCCGACGTCGGTGTCGATGACGCACACCTTCTCGCCGA
>SLSM01000174.1 GCA_007130445.1 Trueperaceae bacterium
CCGACGGCCCGATCGTGGAGCTGGCGGTGGGGAGCGGGCGTGTCGCGATCCCGGTGGCGTTGGCGACCGGGCGGCCGGTGATCGGCATCGACGCGTCGCCGTCGATGCTGCGCCAGGCACGTGCGAACGCCGCCGAGGCGGGCGCGGCGTTGGCGCTGATCGAGGGCGAGCCGCTCAGCGACGACAGCACCGAGCACGTGTTCGTGGCGCGGCTCTGAGGTTCGAGAGCGGCGCGCTGTGGAGGGATCGTGGAGTGCTGCCCCTTCTGCCCGAGTGCCGACCTCGATGCGCACGTCGTGTTCCGCGACGACCTCGTGCTGTTCGTGCAGGACGAGCGGTACCAGGGTGCGTTGAAGCACTCGGGCGTGATCGTTCCCGTGCGGCACGTGGAGACGGTGTTCGATCTGAGCGAGTCGGAGATCGTCGCCACGTTCCGCGTGCTGGCGGTGGTCAAGCGTTGGATGGACGAGCGCTTCGCGCCGGACGGCTACAACGTGGGTTGGAACTGCGGCACGACGGGAGGGCAGGAGATCTTCCACGCCCACTTGCACGTGTTGCCGAGGTTCCGGCAGGAACCGTTGGCCGGCACCGGGATCCGGGCGCTGCTGAAGTCGGACGCGAACGCGTGGTGAAGGAGTGGGCGTCGAAACGCGCGCGTCGGCGACGCTATGCGGGCCCGCCCGCGGGGCGGACGTCGCCGGGACCGTGAACGACCCGGCCGCGCGGACCGAGGCGCTGACGCCGGCGATGTTCTCGCTCGCCGTCGCACGCTTGGTGGCGACCGATCCGGTCCTGTCGGGCGTCGTGGAGCGCTGGGGGCCGCCGCCGTTCTGGCGCCACCCGGAGGGCTTCGGCGGGCTGGTGCAAGGGATCTTGGCGCAGCAGGTGTCGCTCGAGTCGGCGGTCGCGACGTTCGGCACGCTCGAGGCCGCTCTGGGCGCGGTGGAGCCCGCGGCCTTCCTGACGCTCGACGACGCTGGGCTGCGCGCGATCGGCTTCAGCCGCCAGAAGGCGGCGTACGCCCGCGGCCTCGCCGAGGCGATCGTCGCGGGTACGCTCGTCATGGCCGAGCTCGACACCGCTCCCGACGCCGAGGTCCGCCGCTCGCTCGTGCAGCTGAAGGGCATCGGGCGCTGGACCGCCGACGTCTACCTGCTCTTCGCGTTGCGCCGCCCGGACGCGTGGCCGAGCGGCGATCTCGCTCTGGCCATCGCGGTGCAGGAGTCGTGGGATTGGCCGGATCGCCCGACCTGGGATGCGCTGGACGCGTTCGCCGAGCGGTGGCGGCCGCAGCGGGCGGTGGCGGCGCGGTTCCTGTGGCACGCTTACCTGTCGAAGCGGGGTCGTCGGCCGGGCGGTCCGGCGTGACGCGTCGCGAACCGAGCCGGTCGGCCAAGGAGGTACGAGGTGCTTCACCACGTCGAGATCTACGTGCGCGACCTGGAGCGATCGGTGGGTTTCTGGACGCCGTTCATGCAGCTGCTCGGCTACCAGGACGAGCGCTGGTCGGGTGGGATGAATTACGTCCAGGAAGGGCAGGCCTACCTCTGCTTCCTGCCCGCGCCGCGTGAGCACCTGACCGCGGGGTACCACCGGAAACGGGTCGGCCTGAACCACCTCGCCTTCGCGGGCGCGTCGCGTGCGCACGTCGACGAGATCGCCGGCTGGGTCGAGGCGAACGGCTTCACGACCCTGTACGCGGACGCGTACCCTTGTGCCGGCGGGCCGAGCCACTACGCCCTGTACTGCGAAGACCCGGACCGCATCAAGGTCGAGGTGGTGGCGCCGGGCGAAGCGTGACGGCACGGTCGACCGTGGGGCACCCCGAACGCCTATCCGTCACACGACACGGTCCGCAGACCTTCCAGCGCGTCGAGGACCAGCTCGAGCCCCACCTCGAACTCGTTCGCCGGGTCGTAGCCCGAGGCGAGGAGCTCGGCGGCGGCTTCGCTCAGGTACGGGTAGCGGTCGGCGGGGATCTGGGGGAGGAAGACCTGATCGGCCATGTCGGCGAACTCCTCCTGGGTGTCGAAGGTCAGGGTCGCGACCTGGAGCGCGAACCCGTAGAGGTAGCTGTCGACGATCCAGTTGCCGTGGGTGGCCGCGAAGACGGTGAAGCCTGCGCGTCGCAGGGCCGCGAGCACGGCATCGCGGTGGCGGAGGTTGGCCCTGGGTGCGTTCGTGACTCCATGAGCACGATGGCCCACGGATGGCGCGCGAGCGCGTCGCGGGCGCCGAGCATCCGCTGCCGCATGGCGTCGCGCCAGTCGGCGTCGGCGCTGGGCAGGGCGATCTCGTCGACCACCAGATCGACCATGCCGTCAAGGAGGTCGTCCTTGTTGGCGACGTCGTGGTAGAGCGACATCGCTCCGGCGCCGAGCTCCGTGGCGGCTGCCCGTCGCGCCCTGGCGCCGCGCGGTACGCCGGTTCCCAACAGCGGGGCGGGCGGCCGCTGGTTCGGACCGCTCGGGCGGATCCTCGCCGCGCACGTGCGGTCGCGCCTCACGCGCCAGCACCTGCGGCCGTTCCTGTCGGTCGACAAGCACGACGACCTGCGGGCGCTCGCGGCGCTCGTCGAGTCGGGCACGATCACGCCGGTCGTCGACCGTACCTACCCGATCGAAGGGCCGCGGCCGCCCTCGCGTACGTAGGGGAGGGGCATGCGCGGGGGAAGGTGGTGGTCGCCGTGGACGCGACCGTGTCCGCGGCCAGCTGTCTATAATACTTGACATCATGTCATCCGCGCTTTACACTCGAAGTGTCAATGATGTTTGACACCGAGGAGGGTGACGATGTCGTTCGAGGAGAAGGTCACATGGGTGAGCGGCGTGGTCACGCTGATCGTGGTGGCTTGGTACGCACGGGTCGTGGGTGGCCTGTTCGGCCAGGTCGCGGTCGAGGAGATCGCGTACCAGCGGCCGCTGCTCTTCGCCGTCGGCGCGATGATCGTGCTCACCATCGTCGGCACCATCGGGATGTCGATCGCGACCGCGATCGGCCTCGAGATCAGTGGCAGGGGCTCGGCGCAGGACATAGACCGCAGGGACGAGCGCGACGCGAGCATCGATGCGCGCGGCGACCGCGCCGCCTTCTACGTGTCGTCGGTGTTGATGGTCGGCGTGTTGGCGTTGGCGATGCTCGAGGTGGCCCACTTCTGGATCGCGAACGGCTTGTTCGCGGCGTTCGTCGCGGGCGGGCTGATGAGCTCCGGGGTCAAGCTCGCGGCGTATCGCCGGGGGTTCTGACGGTGGCGAAGCCGACGCGGGTCACGAACGACATCCGGGCGTTGCGGTTCGCCGCGGGCGAGATGACGCAGGCGGAGCTGGCCGACCGTGTCGGGTTGACGAGGCAGACGATCATCGCGATCGAGCAGGGCCGCTACTCACCGTCGCTCGAGGTGGCGTTCAAGATCGCGCGGGTGTTCGAGGTGCCCCTCGATCGGGTGTTCGCGTACCCCGAGGTGGAGCCGTGAGCGCCGCGGCTGGCGGCGTCGTGTTGCTCGGTGCCACCGGGCGCACGGGCGGCCGCGTGCTGAGGCAGGTGCTCGAGCGCGGCGTCGCCGTGCGCGCCATCGTGCGCTCGGCAGCGCGGCTGCCCCCGGGTGCCGTCGCCGACGCGCGGCTCACGGTCGTGGAGGCCGACCTGGCCTCGATGCCGGCCGAGGCGTTGCGCCGGCACGTCGAGGGTCGATCCGCCGTGATCTGCTGCCTCGGTCACACGGTGAGCCTGCGTGGGCTCTTCGGGCCCCCGCGCGACCTGGTCGAGGGCGCCGTGCGGGCCGTGTGCGAGGCGGCCGCGTCGCTGCGGCCCGCGACACCGCTCCGCCTGATCCTCATGAGCTCGGTCTCGGTGCACCGCCCGGCGCGTGCGGACGTGCGGCGCGGTGCAGGCGAGCGGGCGTTCGTCCGCGTGCTGCGCGCGCTGCTGCCGCCAGCGCGCGACAACCAGCGAGCCGCCGACGCACTCGCGTCGGACGTCGGCGCCGAGCATCCATTCGTCGAGTGGGTGGTGGTGCGACCGGACTCGCTGTCGGAGGGCGACCCGTCGGCGTACCGGACGCACGAGGGGATCGTCTCCAGCCTGTTCCGGGCCGACGGGACCCGCTTCGCCAACGTGGCCCACTTCATGGTCGAACTCGCGATCGAGGAGGCGGCGTGGCGGCGCTGGCGTGGGCAGATGCCGGTGATCGTGGACGACGTGGCGGCGAGCCGGGCGTGACGTGTCGGAGCTGCATCGAGATCGCCGGCGCCGGTCGGCCTGCGGCGTCGAGGCGGTGGCCCCGGGTATTGACGGGCTTCGATCCCGGACGCATGGGCGACCTTCGGTTCGCGTGGTCGCCACGCGCAACCCGCGGCCGTGTCGGCGGTCACGATGTCACATGTCACTCGAGCGCTGGCTCGCGGGCGTCATGGTCGGCGTGGGGACGATCGTCCTCGCGTACGGTGTCGTCGCATGCCTCGCGAGCGACGATCCATTGCGTGGATTGCTGCTCGCCATGGTGGCCGCGCCGTCCGTTGCGCCGATCGTGTTCGGGGCACCGATGCTCCGCGGACGCCGGTGGGCCTCGACCGCCTTGCGGGCGTATCTCATCGTGTTGCTCGTCGTCTGTGGGTTGCTGCACGCCGTTGTCGGCTCGAGCGTGTTCGCGCCGGCCTCCTGCGGTGTGCCGCTCGCGGCCGCTTGCGCGGCATGGGTGGCACTGTCGTCGGTTGCGCAGCGGAGGTCGGCGCGACGAGCCTGCGCGTGATCGTCATGGGGCGGGACGACGAGTCTGGCGGCGCCACCGAAGCGGGCATCGGCGCGGTTCACGGTGACGACGAGCGGCCGTGCTATCGTTCCGCTCACCACATCGGGAGGAGAGCGCAGCCGAGTCCAGGAGGCGACCGGGTCGGCGGCTCGAGTCGTCGAGGCGGGTAGCGCGGCGGGGGCGGCGCGGACCACGGACACGGCGGCCGTGCACGAACCTTCGCCCGGAGGGGTGAGGGCGTCATGGGCAGCGGATTCGAGTCGAACGCACAGGACGGATCGGCACGGCGGGCGCGGGTCTTGGGACCTCACGCGGGGGACACGTTGGGAGCGCTGGAGGCGGTTCGGGACCGCTTCATGGTCGATGCCGAGGCCGCCGGAGGAGGCTTCGCACTGGTGGAGCACCTCATGCCGCCCCGGACGCTGGCGGCGCCGCTGCACCGGCACAGCCGCGAGGACGAGTACAGCTACGTGCTCGAGGGGCGCCTCGGCGCGGTGTTCGACGGCGTCGAGGTGGAGGCGGCGGCCGGCGACCTGGTGTTCAAGCCGCGCGGCGAGTGGCACACGTTCTGGAACCCTGGTGACGCACCCACGCGCATCCTGGAGATCATCTCGCCGGGCGGGTTCGAGCAGGCGTTCCGCGAGATCCACGCCCACGGTGACGCGATGACGCCCGAGCTCATGATGGAGATTGCGGGCAGGTACGGTGTGGAGACGGACTTCGAGGCGACCGGCGCCATCATCGAGCGTCACGGTCTGGTGTTCTGAGCTCATGGAGGACGAGCTGAGACCTCCATGCCGAGAAGCGTCGAGGCGGACCCAACTCGTGGTGTGATCGGAGCAGGCCTGCTGCCGCGTGTCCGATCGTCACACGAGCTCGGCCGCAGCCCGTTCGAGGTCGGGCTGCCTCCGTCGCCCCTCGACGCCGTCCAGGAAGTCGCTCACGATGTCGCCGAAGCGCTCGGGCTGCTCCATGTTGGCGAAGTGCCCGGCGTCGGTGAGTGGCACCACGCGGGCGTCGGGCGCCTCGTCGAGTGCGGCGAGCGTCGTCGCCAGCGCGTCGTTGATGCCCTTGTCGTGAGCGCCCTGGATGAGGAGCAGGGGCAGGTGGGCGGAGCGCAGGGTGTCGGTGTAGTCGTATCGGGCGATGTGCTGCGGGATCTGCAGCAGCGCGACCTTGCTGGTCTGCCGGTACAGGCGCTCGAGTTCGGCGCCGACGGCCTTGTCCTTCGACGCGCTCGACCCCACCAGGCGCGCAACGCCGCCGACGCCGAGGAGGCGCACGGTGCCGACCACCATCCAGTAGGTCCAGCGCCCGCTGTGCAGCTGGGCGGTGGTGCCGAAGGTGGTGAGCGAGCGTAGGCGCAACGGGTCGGCGCGAAGCAGCTCGTAGCCGACCAGCCCACCGAGGGAGTTGCCCACGTAGTGCAGCGCGGCAACGTCGAGGTGGTCGAGGAGTGCGCGGACGTCTCGCGCCAGCGCTGCCGGGGTGTAGGCGTCGGCCGTCGGCGGCGTCGCGTTGCCGGTTCCGCCGTGGCCGCGCAGCGAGATCAGGAGCACGCGGTAGCGCTCGCCGAAGCGCTCGGCTTGGACGGCGAACTGGTGCAGGTTCGAGCCGAGGCCGTGCACGAAGGCCAGCACCGGCGCACCCTCTGGGCCGTGGAGCGCGCACTCCATCGCGATGCCGGTGGACAGGGGGACGGTTCTGGTGCGCACCGTCGCGCTTTCTCGGTGGGCGCCGGCGGGTCGGCCCGGGTGTGCGTGCAGCGCGTCCATGCGATCAAGGTAGGGCCACACCGAGGGGCAGGCCAGGGACGCCTGGCCTCGTGGGTCCCGAAGCGGTTGTGGCGTGCGTTGCGGCGCTCGACGTGGTGGTCGCCGTGTCCCGGGACACCCCGCAGAGAATCGCCTAGCGTGGGTGATGGGCCGAGCGCACGAGCGACCAGGCCGTCGACGGAAGGAGCCGGCGATGCAGCGACAGGTGTCGTCACCCCACCCACGCGTGCATGCCGCTGGAGGATGATGGCGAGCCTCACGTGGATCGCCATGCTGGCCTGCCTGGCCCAGTCTGCCGTGTTCTCCGGACTGAACCTGGCGGTGTTCTCGCTGGGCAAGCTCGAGCTCGAGGTCGAGGCGCGGAAGCGCGACCCGCGCGCGCTGCGCGTGTTCGCCCTGCGACAGGACGCGAACCGCACGCTCGTGACCATCCTGTGGGGCAA
>SLSM01000034.1 GCA_007130445.1 Trueperaceae bacterium
CGCGGCGACCGGAGCCTGGTCGCCCTGGCCACCGCCCGCGAGGACGCCCACGTCCTCGATCGCGCCCTCGCCAGCGCCTTCTTCGAGCCCATCGATCTGCCGGCCGGCGCCAAGGGACTCCCGGACGACGCGCTCGCGGCCGTGCAGGCAGACCTCGACACGGTCCGCGCGCAGGCGGCAGAGCTCGAGCTCGAGCGCGCCGACACCGCGTCGGCCATCGGCGCCGACCTGCTCGAAACGCTCGAGCGGGCCCGGCTCGACCTGGAGCTGTGCGAAGCGCTCCGCCGCTTCCCGTGCCGCGAGGGCGTCTACGTCATCGGCGGCTGGCTCCCGGTCCGCCACGCCGAGGCGATCGAGGCCGAGGTGCGCTCCATCGCGACCGAGCCGGTGGTGATCGAGACGCTGCCGCCCGCGCGCGGCCGCACCACGGTGCCCAGCCTGATGCGCAACCCGCCGTGGCTCAAGCCGTTCGAGCCGCTCGTGACCACCTTCGGCCTCGCCGGGTACGACGAGCTCAACCCGACGCTCGTCACGACCGTGGTCTTCCTGTTCATGTACGGGATGATGTTCGGCGACATCGGACACGGCGTGCTGCTCGCCCTCGGCGGCCTGCTGCTGCGGCGCGTGACGCCCTTCGGCACCGTCGTCGTGGCAGCCGGGGCGGCGTCCACCGTCTTCGGCGCGCTATACGGCGTCGCCTTCGGCGCCGAGGTCATGCATCCGCTCTGGCTGCAGCCGCTCCACGCGATCTTCCCGCTCCTCATCGCCTCGGTGGTGGCGGGCGTCGTGATCCTCAACCTCGGCTTCCTCCTCAACTTGATCACCGCGTGGCGCAACGGCGACGCCCAGCGCTTCTGGCTCGACACCAGCGGCGTGTTGGGCGTGGCGCTGTACTGGACGCTGCTCGGCGGCGGCCTGTTGGTGTTCACCGGTGCGCTGAGCTCCGGGGTGTGGTGGCTGGTGCTCGGCCCGCTGATGGCCGCGATGTGGTTCCGAGAGCCGCTCGCTGCGCTCGTCGCCGGCGGCCAGGCGCACTGGGGTGGCCACGTCGCGACGGGCTTCTTCGAGTTGTTCGAGGCCGTGATCGCGTTCCTCTCGAACACGCTGTCCTTCGTCCGGTTGGGCGCCTTCGCGGTGGCCCACGAGGGTCTCTCCGGCATGGTCCTGCAGTACTCCGGTGGCTCCACCGGTTGGATCACGTTTCTGATCGGCACGCTGGTGATCGTCGGTTTCGAGGGGCTGATCGTCGGCATCCAAGCCCTGCGTCTGCAGTACTACGAGTTCTTCGGCCGCTTCTTCCGCGGGAGGGGCCGACCCTTCCGACCGCTCGCGTTCGCTGGAGGTCCAGATGCCTAAGCCCCGCGACCACCGTCTCCCCCGTCTTCACCGAGCCGCGCTGCTGTGCATCGTCCTCGCGAGCGCGGGGGTGGGCCTGGCCCAAGACGCGGGCATCGCGTCGGGGGCGCCGTTCGCCGCCGCGCTCGTGGTCGGCCTCGCCGCCATCGGCGCGGGCATCGCCGTCGGGATCGCCGGTGCCGCCGCGATCGGCGCGATCGCCGAGAAGCCCGAGCTGCTCGGCCGGACGCTGATCTTCGTCGGACTGGCCGAGGGCATCGTGATCTACGGGTTGATCATCGCCTTCATCATCCTGGGTGGCGGATGAGACGCGGCCGCATCGTGGCCGTTGGTCCCGCCGACACGATCCTCGGACTCGGGCTGCTGGGTATCGAGGGGACCACCGTCCGGACGCCACGCGAGGCCGCCCTGGCGTTCGACCAGGCGCTCGCGGCCCCGGGCGTGGCGATGGTGCTGCTGAGCCAGGCCTGGAGCGAGGCGTTGCGCGAGCGCGTGGAGCGGGCCTCGCTCGACGAGGGCGGCCCGCTCGTGGTCGAGATCCCCGATCCGCACGGCGAGGCGCGCGGCATCCCGCTCACCGAGCGCGTCGAGCACGTGCTCGGCGTGCGGTTGGAGCGTTGACGCCGTGCGCGCGCTTCTCGGCAACCTCGACGAGCTCGTCGCCCAGGTGAGGCGCCGCGCCGAACAACGCGCGCTCGTGATCGAGCACCGCGGTGAGGAGGAGGCCACGGCGCTGCTCGAGGCCGCGCGCGCTCGAGCGCGAGCCGAGGCGGAGCAGATCGCCGAGGCGGGCGTGCGCGCCGCCGCACAGGCCCGCCGCGAACACCAAGCCGGCGCAGGAGCGGCGCGCCGCCGGCGCGAACTCGAGGCGCGCGAGGCGTGGCTCGAGCGCGTCTGGAGCGAGGCCGCACGCGAGCTCGCGGACGCGCGGCTCGACCACGACACCCTGGCGGCGCTGGCACGTGACGCCGCGGCCGCCCTGGGCGGTGCGGAGGTCCGGCTGCGCTTCGACGCCGCCTCGGCGGCCGGACTCGACGCGGCGATCGTCGCCGCCTGGGCCACCCCGGACGGACCGGCCCTGGTGCTCGACCCGGCACCGTTGGAGCGCGGACGAGGGCTCGAAGCGCGCAGCGGTCGCTCCGCCGTCGACGCCACCCTCGAGGGCCGCCTCGAACTCGCGCGCGAACGGCTGCGCGGTGAGGTCGCCGCGATCCTCGCGGGCGAGGCGGAGACGGACACATGAGCCTCGTCGGGCACCTCATCCAGGTCACGGGGCCGATCGCGCGCATGCGCACCGTCGCGCCGGTCGGCGTCCTGGAACACGTCTTGGTCGGGCATGACCGCTTGGCGGCGGAGGTCATCTCGATCGACCACGACCGCGCCACCGTGCAGATCTACGAGGAGACCGTGGGCCTGCGCCCCGGTGAACCGGTCCACGGCACCGGCCACCCGCTCTCGGTGGTCGTGGGCCCGGGGCTGATCGGACAGACCTTCGACGGCATCCAGCGCCCTCTCGAGGTGGTGCGCGAGGCGCAGGGGATCTACCTGCGACGCGGGGCCGCCGCCGGGCTGCCACCGCGCCGCTGGCGCTTCACGCCCGCGCTGGCGGTCGGCGACGTGGTCGGCCCGGGCGCCGTCCTCGGCAGCGTGCCCGAGACACCGCTGGTCACGAACCGCGTCCTCGTGCCGCCGACGCTGCGCGGCACGCTGGTGCGGCTCGCGCCCGAGGGCGACCTCGACGACACCGACGAGGTGGCCTGCGTCCGCGACGCCGCCGGCGCCATGCACGTGATCACGCTGCTCCAACGCTGGCCGGTGCGGCGCGCGCGCCCGTTCCGTGAACGGCTCGAACCCGACCGCCCGCTCATCACCGGTCAGCGCGTGCTCGACACCTTCTTCCCGATCGTGCGCGGCGGCAGCGCCGCGCTGCCGGGGCCCTTCGGCGCCGGCAAGACGGTGCTGCAGCACTCCCTGGCGAAGTGGTCGGACGCGCAGGTGATCGTCTACGTCGGCTGCGGCGAGCGCGGGAACGAGATGGCGCAGGTGCTCGAGGAGTTCCCGGCGCTGGTCGATCCGCGCAGCGGCCGCCCGTTGATGGAGCGCACCATCTTGGTGGCGAACACCTCGAACATGCCCGTGGCCGCCCGCGAGGCGAGCGTCTACACCGGCATCACGATGGCGGAGTACTACCGGGACCAGGGCTACCACGTGGCGCTGATGGCGGACTCCACGTCGCGCTGGGCCGAGGCGCTTCGCGAGATTGCGGGCCGGCTCGAGGAGATGCCCGCCGAGGAGGGCTACCCCGCGTACCTGCCGTCGCGCCTGGCGGCCTTCTACGAGCGCGCCGGGCGCGTGACCACGCTCGCGGGCGACGAGGGCTCGGTGAGCGTCATCGGCGCCGTCAGCCCACCGGGCGGCGACTTCACCGAGCCGGTGACGCAACACACGCAGCGCTTCACACGCGCGTTCTGGGCGCTCGAGCGCGAGCTCGCCAGCGCTCGCCACTACCCCGCCGTGAGTTGGAAGGGGAGCTACAGCTTCTACGCCGACAACGTCGCGGCCTGGTGGCGCGCCGAGAGCGGCCTCGACTGGCTGGCGCTCAGGCGCCGCGCGGCCGACGTCCTCGAGCAGGACGCCCGGTTGGAGCAGATGGTGCGCCTGGTCGGCGCCGATGCGCTGCCCGACCGGCAGCGCTGGGTGATCGACGTGGCCGCCCTGATCAAGGAGGGCGTGCTTCGTCAGAACGCGCTGCACGAGATCGACGCGTTCTGCTCGCCGGCCAAGCAGGTGCGGCTGCTGTCGCTGTTCGTGGAGCTCCACGACGAGGGTGCGTCGCTCCTCGAACTCGGCGTGCCGCTCATGCAGATCAGGGAGCGGCTCGACCGTGGCCGCCTCACGCGCCTCAAGGAGAGCGTCGCGAACGACGCCCCGGAGCTGATCGACGAAGTCTGGCACGAGACCCGGCGCGAACTCGCGTCGCTCAGGCGCCAGGCCGAAGAGCAGGCGAAGGGGGCGGCGGCATGATCGACGTCGATCGCGCGGACCGGATCGACGGACCGCTGCTCGTGATCGAGGGCTTCGGCCAGGCCGGCTACGGCGAGCTGGTCGAGGTCCACGGACCCACCGGCACGCACCTGGGCGAGGTGCTCTCGGCCGGCGAAGACGCCGCCGTGGTCGAGTTGTGGGGCGACACCACCGGCCTGCGCGCGCGCGATCTGCGCGTGCGCTTCCGCGGCGAGGCGCTGCGCCTTGGGGTGTCGCGCGAGATGCTCGGACGCGTGTTCGACGGCCTCGGCCGTCCCCGCGACGGCCTGCCGGCGCCCGTGCCGGAGGCCCGCCTCGACGTGCACGGCGCCCCCTTGAACCCCGCCGCGCGCGACTACCCCCAGGACGTGATCGAAACCGGGATCTCGGCCGTGGACGGGCTGAACACGCTGGTGCGGGGGCAGAAGCTGCCGATCTTCTCCGGCGCGGGCCTGCCGCACGACGAGCTCGCCTCGCAGATCGCCCTGCAGGCGCGCCTGACGGGCGGCAACGAGGACGACGCGTTCGCGGTCGTGTTCGTGGCGCTCGGCATCTCGCACGACACGGCGGCGTACTTCCGCGAGCGCTTCGCCGCGTCCGGGATGTTGGGTCGCACTGCGCTGTTCCTGAACCTCGCCGACGACCCGCCCATGGAGCGCATCGTGACCCCGCGCGCCGCCCTGACGCTGGCCGAGCACCTGGCGTTCGAGCACGGCATGCACGTGCTCGCCCTCATGACCGACATGACGAACTACGCCGAGGCGCTGCGCGAGCTCTCGGCCCGCAAGAACGAGGTGCCCGGCCGCAAGGGCTACCCCGGGTACCTCTACACCGACCTCGCCGGCCTGTACGAGCGCTGTGGCCGCGCACGCGGCCGGAGCGGCTCGCTGACCCAGATCCCGGTGCTGTCGATGCCCGGGGACGACATCACGCACCCGATCCCCGACCTGACCGGCTACATCACGGAGGGGCAGATCGTGCTGTCGCGCGCCCTGCACCGCGCCGGGGTGTACCCGCCGGTCGACGTGCCGCTGTCGCTCTCGCGCCTGATGAAGGACGGCATCGGCGAGGGGCGCACCCGCGACGACCACGCGGAGGTGGCCGCGCAGCTCTTCGCGGCCTACGCCCGGGTGCGCGAGGTCCGCAACCTCGCCCTGATCATCGGCGAGAGCGCGCTGTCGCCGACCGACAGGACCTACCTGGCGTTCGGGACGGCGTTCGAGCACGAGGTCCTGGCGCAGGGGATGGATGAGACGCGCACGATCGAGGCGACGCTGGACCGGGCGTGGGGTGCGCTGTCACGCCTCCCGATGGACGAGCTGCAGCGCGTGTCGTACGCGCAGCTCACCAAGCACTACCGCGACGCGCGCGAGGAGCGCACGCGTGGCCACGCCTAGCCAACTGCCGCGGACCCGCGCCTCGCTGCTGCAGTTGCGGCAGTCGCTGGCCGAGGCGCGCGACGGCTACGCGCTGCTCGAGCGCAAGCGCGAGGTGCTGCTGCGCGAGGTGTGGGAGTTGATGCGCGCGGCGCGGCAGCACGAGGGGCGCGTGCGCGAACGCTTCGACGCCGCCCACGAGGCGCTGCGCCGCTCGCGCCTCGACGCCGGCAGCGAACGGGTGCGCTGGGCACTGCTGGCGCCGTCGGCGCAGACGACGTGCGCCGTGGACGTCCGCAACCTGATGGGGGTCGCGCTACCGCGCGTGACGCTGCAGGTGCTCCCGGAGCGGCTGACCACGAGCACGGGCGGGACGCCCGCCAGCCTCGACACCGCCCGGGCGCGCTGGCTCGACGTCGCTGATGCGCTCGGGGTGTGGGCCGAGACGTACGGGTCGGTGTGGCGCGTGGCGGCAGAACTCGCCCGGACGCAGCGGCGGGTGAACGCGCTCGAGCAGGTGTTGATCCCCGAGCTCGAGGCGGCGATCACGGCGATCGAGGCGACGCTCGAGGAGGTCGAGCGCGAGGGCTTCGTGCGCACCAAGCGCGTGAAGCTGCGACTCGAGCGCGAGCGCAAGGAGGCGGACCATGGCTGAGCGGGTGTTCCGACATGTGTTGGTGCCCACCGACGGATCGGACGCCTCCGTGGCAGCCGCGCGCCTGGCGTTTCGATTGGCGCGCGCCTTCGACGCGCGCGTCGACCTGCTGTTCGTGATCGACATGCTGCTGTGCGAGGAGCTCCGGCGCTTCGACCTGCGCGAGCTCGCCGAGATCCAGAAGGAGCTGCTGGAGCAGGGGGAGCGCTACCTCGTCGTGCTGCGCGAGGAGGGCGAGCGCTGGGGCCTCACGGTCGACACGCTGGTGCAGCGCGGCGACCCCTTCGAGGAGATCGTGGACCGGGCGCGCGAGCTGGGCGCCGACCTGATCGCGATGGGGCACGTGGGCCGCCGTTCGCGCTCGCGGGTGCTCCTCGGCTCGGTGGCCGAGCGCGTGCTGGAGTTCGCGCCATGCCCCGTCATGGTGGTTCGGCATGAGGAGGACGGCGGACCGCGGCGCTGAACGTGGACCAACTTCTCCGCGAAACCTCTCACATCACGCCCATATGTACCTCATGCTACACTCACGCATATCGATGTGATATGGCCGCCG
>SLSM01000002.1 GCA_007130445.1 Trueperaceae bacterium
CCACTGCACCGATGCGAGCGCCCGAACGGCATCGCCATGGTCGTGGTACGTACCGCGAGCGAAGGGGCGACCCAGCTCCACCGCCTCGCTGGCATAGGCGTACGCGCCGTCGATGTCACCGACGGCGAGGCGCAGGTGCGAGCCGGAGCACAGGTATCCAGCCAGGTTGAGGGCTGGCCACGGCTCTCGACGCTGCAAGGCGATCGCGGCCTCGGCCAAGTCGAGCGCCTTGCGATGCTGCCCGTACGACGACGACAGGTCGAAGGCGCGCAGCAGCATCGGCACGATCTCGGCATGGGCCGACCGCGACTGCCAGCGCACCGCTTCGCCGCGCGCGAACACGGCCTCGCGACCTTCTAGGTCGACCGTCGTCGAGTGCAGGTGATTGAGCACCATCGCCCGCACGTCCACCTCGCCGATCGATGCGAGCAACTCGTCGGCTCGCTGGAGCGAGACGAGCGCCCCCTCCACGTCGCGGCAGTATCGCTGAACCCGGGAGACCTGGAACGACGACCACGCGATCCGGAACGGGTCGCCGAACCGCTCGACGATCGCGTGCGACGCGAGTTGCCGCTCGAGGGCTCGTGCTTGGCGGCCCTCGTGCACGTCGCGCTCGGAGTCGGCGCTCTCGAAGGTGGCCCACGCGAGGGTGCCCGGCGGCAATCGCTCCACCGTGTCCCGCACGAGTTGATGCCAGCGGTCCCGAAGCCCGATGTGCACGTACGACAGCCCCAGGATCGGGCTCGCACCGACCGGCACGAGCAGGTCCCACGCCTCGGTCCGTAGCGCCCACGCCCAGGCCGCCTCGACGTTCCCGTGTTCGGCTTGCAGGAGGTCGAACGCATCGCGGGCGCCGGCCTGTCCGCGCTTCTCCTGCGCGGCAACGAGGCCGAGGTAGTGGGAGGCGTGCCGCACAGCGAGATCCGCCAGGTCGCCACCATCGGTGCCTGCGCGCTCGCGCAGGAAGGCGTCGACCAACGGATGGTGCTCGATGCGCCCACGCGCGTTCACGCGCAGCATCGACGCATCGCGCAGCGCCGCCACGTCGGGGAGGGTCACGTCGGCGACGTCGCTCGCCGTCTCGACCGTGCAGCCACCGCGGAACACGCTCAGCCGCGTGAGCGCCGCACGCTCTCGCCGCCCCAGGGAGTCCCACGAGGCATCGAAGACGCGGCGCAGCGAGGCGTGGCGCGCCTCGACGTCCTCGCCCGGCGCGGCGCCGAGCACCACGCCCTGTTGCAGTCGCTCGAGCACGCCGGCGACGGAGAGGAGCCGCACCCATCCGGCGGCGAGCTCGATCGCGAGCGGCACACCCGCCAGCGCGGTCACCACCCGCTCGACCGTCTCCACCTCACCCTCCGTGACGATGCCGACGCCCGACCTCCGAGCCCGGTCGATGAAGAGCCGGGCCGCCGGCGACGGGCCGTCGCGGTCCGTCTGCGGTTCGCCAGCGGTGCCCACGCCCTCCAGGCCGAGGGTCTCGGCGTCACGCAGCGCCAGCCTCCGGCGCGACGTGAGCAGCCACCTCGTGCCGGGCGACGCTGGTCGCAACGCCTCGATCAGGTCCTCGATCTCGGTGATCTGCTCGACGTTGTCGAGGACAACCAGATCGGGCGAACGCGCGAGGGACATGACGGCGCGTACCCGTGGCGGCGCCCCGGCCCCCGCCTCGTCGCCGAGCGCGTCGGCGAGCGCGGCCGCGACCTCGTCGGCGCCGAGGTGTTCGACGGCCGAGACGAAGACGACGGAGCGCCCCTCCAGCGCCATCGTGTGCGCGATGTCGATCGCGAGGCTCGTCTTCCCCATGCCACCGCCACCGACGACGACCACGACCGCCCCGGCCGAGCCTCGCAACGTCTCCGTCGCGAAGGTCACCTCGGTCTCGCGACCGAACAGCACCGGCAGCCGGCGTGGAAGCTCCGGCGCCTCGATCGAGGCCGTCGCCGTCGGTCCAGGCGCGCTTGCGCTGCGGCTCGGATCCTCGCGCAGCCGGGCACGGTCGCGCAGCCGGGCGACCGCGGTGCGGACCCTATCGGAGGGTGACAGGCCGAGCTCGCGCTCGAGGCGCCGCTCGAAGTCGACGAATCGTTCGGAAGCAGCCTCCTCCCGCCCGCCCGAGGCGGCGAGGTCGAGGTAGCGCGCGAGCATGGCCTCGTCGAGCGGTTCTGCGTCGAGCCACCCCTCGAGCAGTCGCATGGCCGTCCGCTCGTCGTGCTCGGACACGCGGGCGTCGACGGCTGCCTGGAGCGCACGCCGGTGTCGTAGCACCACGGCTGCTCGCTCGGCCTCCAGCCACGCCTCGAACTCGGGCGCGCCCGGGAGTCGGAACCCATCGAGCAGCGGTCCAGCCGGCGTTTCCGACCACGCGGCAGCGCCGGACGATGCCGCGTGGTCGGTCGACACCGGCCAGCGCAGGCGCGTCCGGCCCACCTCCAGACCGGCGGCGAGCGGAGATGCGCGCAGCGCAACGATCAACTGCCGCAAGCTGGCTCGCGCCCGACGCTCGTCGCTGTCGGGCCAGAAGAGCGCGAGCAGCTCGTCGCGCGCCACCCACTCGCCGCGGTAGGCGAGGTAGTAGAGCACCGCCACCAGGCGGCTCGGTTCCGGCTGATGGACCGTGTCGCCGAGCACGATCGCCGGGGCACCGAGCAGGCGCACCGCTGCGTTCATGAGGCAGTATAGGCACGAGCGCGATGCGGCATGGGAAGGCGATGCCGTCGCCACGGCGCCGGCGATTGCGTGCCGTGACGAGCATCTCCGATCACCTCCGCGCGCCGTCACTCCCAGCGCACGCCGAGCGCAGCGAGCAAGCCGACGGCGTCCGGCAGGTCGATCCGCAGGCCTCTGACACGGTTGTCGCACGGCGACAGCACGACGCCGCTCGAGCCGCGCAGGTCCGCATCGCGAAGATCGCAGCCTCGGATTTCGGCGCCGCTCAGGTCGAGGCCGCGCATCTGGATCCCATGTAGGTCGACGGCGACGAAGGCCGCCTCTTGCGCACGGCCACCGTCGAACGCCGCCTGCCGGAGGTCGAGGTCGCGGAAGCTCGCCACGCTCAGGTCACACGCCTCGAACCGGACCGACACCCCGACGGGGTCGCGTGCGAGCGCGCCGAAGTCGACCGCCTGGAGGCGGCACGTGTGGAACACGACGTCGTGCATGGTGGCGTCGGTCACGTCGAGCAACGTCAGGTCGCAGCGGTCGAAGCGGCAGACGTGATCGAGCTGACCAAGGACGACATCAAGACCGTCGGCAAGGTCGACGCTGGGCTCATCTACATCGACTCCGTGGGCAAGTCGAGCGATCCGATCGACGAGCCGATCATCCGCGATCGCAAGGCGCTGTCCGAGGAGGGCGTCGTCGTGATCATGGCCGTCGCCTCGCAGACGAAGCCGAGCGTCGAGGTGATCACGCGCGGCGTCGCGGCGGGCGGCAACGGCGTCACCGCCGAGATCGAGCGCCTCGCGCTCGAGGCCCTGACCCGCGGCGTGCGCGAGAAGCGCAGCCTGCAGGACATCCGCGACGACGTCTTCTACCCGGTGCGAAGGTACTTTCGCAAGGCGACGGGCCGCAACCCCTTGATCCTCCCCACCGTACTGGAAGGCTGAGCCAGACCACCGCCGGTGGCCCCGGCGACGGGCCGCAACCCGCTCATCCTTCCGACGGTGCTGGCGGGCTGACCAACCTTCGGCACCGTGCCGATCGCACTCGGAGGCAGGGCGCGGATCGGTCGATCCGCAGCCTGCTTCGTCTCAGGTCGCCGCGTCGCGCCCAGGCGCGAGCTGGAGTTCGACCTCGCGCCACCACGCTTCGACCAGCACGAGCGACTCGAGCGTCAGCGCACGGCCCTCTTCGATCACGTCGTCCTCGATCAGGAGGGCGTGGTTGTGTCGCTGCTGGCAGTCCCACCCGGCCACGGGCAGCGAACCGCCGTCGCGGTAGAAGCCGATGAGGCGCTCGAGCGGCGCTTCGTAGAGCACCGTCACCTCGGCACAGTCGAGCGCGTAGTCGGTCAGCTCGTGGCCCTCGACGAGGGTGACGTACACGTCCTGGAACTCCCGGTCCACCGCGCCGTCGGGGTAGCGTCTCTCGGAGCGGAGCGTGGCGAGGAAGTCCGCGCGACCGGGAGCGACCTCGAGGCCGATCTCCTCCTCCGCCTCGCGCAGCATGTCGAGCACGGTCTCACCGGGCCGGACGTGGCCTGCGACGCTCACGTCGACCTTGCCGCCCGCGAGGTCCTTGGTGCGCGAGCGGCGCTGGAGCAGCACGTGACCGTCCGGGTGTACGACCCAGAGGTGGAAGGCGCGGTGCCAGTCGCCGTCTCGATGCACCCCGGCGCGTGCCTTGCTCGTACCCGTCGGCTCGCCGGCCTCGTCGAGGACCTCGAGCAGTTCGGCCGCATCCGACGTCACGCGCATGCGATCCCCACGGCAGCGAGCACGCCGAGGGCGGCCTCGGCATCGATGCGCAGGCCGCGCACCCGGTTGTCGCACGGCGAGAACACGAGGCCCGTGGAGCCGCGCATGTCGGCTGCGCGCAGGTCGCACCTCCGGATCTCGGCACCCGTGGCGTCGAGGTCGCGCAACGGCACCGCTCGCAGGTCGCAGTCGACGAGGAACGCTTCGCGCATCCGGCCACCCTCGAAGCGACAGGCGCGCATGTCGAGGTCGCGGAAACTGGCGAGTCCCAAGTCGCAGTCGCGGTAGGTCACGGAGAGTCCGATCGGGTCGCGGGCGGTCGCCTCGAAGGCGACGCCCTGCAGCCGGCACGCCACCATCTCGACGTCGTGCAAGGTGGCGTCGGTCAGGTCGACGAGCGTCATCTCACAGCGCTCGAAGCGGCAGTCGGTGAGCCGCGCGCCGCGCAGCGACGCCTCCGTCAGGTCGATGCCTTCGAAGCGGCAGCCGGTGACGTCGGCGCCTTCGAGCGAGAGCCCATCGGGCAACGTTCCTATGGCCTCGAGGTCGTCGATGCTGGGCCGGTCCATGCGTCGAGCCTACCGCCTCGCGTCGACGACGTTGCAGCCTGCCGACGCAGCAGCCTACGACGCGGGCGACTTCCACGCCATCCAAGCCATGTACGCCGACGACGCGATCTCCGTCGTGTCGACCGGGCTCGTCGTGGAGGGCCATGCAGCCGTCCGCGCGCTCCCGAACAGCCGTCACGACGGCGGGTTCACGTCGTGCACCATCGACACGACCTGACCTTGGGTGCTGGGCGGGCTCGTGTCCATGAACGGCAGACGGACCCTACATGGAACAGAGGGGGGGCATCCTTCAGCGGTTATGACGCCTCCGTGTGGCACGACGACGGCGGCACCTGGCGGATGGTCCAGGTCAGCAACACCGCCGTCCCGGTCGACGAGTAGCGTGCGTCTCGGCGAGGCGTTCGCTACGAGGCTCGATGTGTGTGCGGTCTACCCCCTTGACGGGGTGGGCCGGGCACCCGTCGAGCGTGTGCTGGTCGTCTCCTCGGCCGACGCCTGCACCAGCGAGTCGCCCGTGAGGCCGCCTTCACCAGACGACAGCGCAACACGACGGTAGGTCCGCGTCGGGCCTGCCTGCGGGATGTGGAGATCGGCACGACGATGAGGCTGCGCCACCGAGTGTGGCGGTTGAACGCGTCGTGCGACACCAGCACCGCTGGCCGCCGGCCCTGCCGCTCGCGGCCCGAACGCGGAACCAGATCGACCAGGTAGACCTTGCCGCGTCTCACGCGTCTCGCTGCACCCAGTCTTCGATGCCACCAGCCTCGACCGCCTCGTCGAGATCGAACGCCGTGCCAGCCACGGCATCGGCGTACGAGTCGATCTCCTCCGCCAAGCGCTCCCGTCTCGTGCGTACGACCCGCGCCTCGATCGCTTCACGCGCGCTGACGGTTGCCGGCGTACCGAGGCGCCGAGCCTGAACCTCGAGCTCATGCGAGAGCGTCACGTGGAGGTTCTTCTTGACGATTCTGGACATCGTGTCACCTTCGACGTCCCGACAGCCTGGCACGCCGGGTGGTGCCCACGTCAGCGACACGCGACCACTCGCAGCGATCGGGCGTCGACGTACCGCCTCCGTGGGCAGTGCGTGCTGCGGCCGTCACACCATGAAGTACTCCCACGCGATCCGATCGGGATCCTTGAAGGCGACGTAGCGCTTACCGAGCGTCTCGTCCATCTTGACGCCGGTGTTCTCGATGCCCGCCTCGGAGAGCGCGGCGGCGGTCCGCTCGAGCTCGTCCTCGGACTCGCACGCCAACGCGATGTGATCCAGGCCGACGCGGAAGGGACTGAACACGTCACCGGGCTCCGTCGCTGCGTCCGGCCCACGGACGCCGAAGGCCGTGCCGCCAGCCATGAACAGGAAGAGGTTCGGCGTGTCGTGCACGAGCGGGAACCCGAGCGTCTCGATGTAGAACGTCCGGGACCGCTCCACGTCGCTCGATCGCAGCGCAACGTGGTGAACACCAGGTGTCTTGATGCCGATGGCCATGACCTACCTCCTTCGTCCACCATGGTATGCGCCGCCGACACGGCCACGGTCCACCTCGAAGAGGTGTCGGGACACGCCCATGGGATCCTCGTCGGGCTCCGGGGCCGATTCCGACAGCGGCGAAGCGCGGGGAGGGAGGCACCGCGAACCGGTCACACGAGCTGAACCACTACATTGCGTTGACGCGACCGCCGTGCGGCGAGTATCCTGACGAGCGCGCCGACGACGGGGTGTAGCGCAGCCTGGTAGCGCACTTGACTGGGGGTCAAGTGGTCGCTGGTTCAAATCCAGTCACCCCGACCAGCATGGCAGCCGTCCCACACGGCAAATGAAGTAGGAGGCGGCCCCGCTGACACGGGGTCGCTTCCCCTTGTGGTGTGTCAATGAGTGCCCACACCATCCGCGATCAGTTTACGGGCGCGCGCGTGGCGTCTGGCGCTGCCCGGTCGAGCTGCTGCTCGAAGCGCTGCATGTAGTC
>SLSM01000374.1 GCA_007130445.1 Trueperaceae bacterium
CGCGCACGGCGGCGCGGTCGGCTTCCTGGCGGGCCACGTCGGTCTTGAGCCTGGCGGCCTTGCCGCGCAGCTCGCGCAGGTAGTAGAGCTTCGAGCGGCGGCTGCGGCCACGGCGCACGATGACGATCTTGTCGATCATCGGCGACGCGAGCGGGAACATGCGCTCGACGCCCTCGCCGGCCGACACCTTGCGGACGGTGATGGTGGAGCGGGCACCACGGCCGTTCTTGCGGGCGATGACGACGCCCTCGAAGGCCTGGATGCGGCTACGGTTGCCCTCGACGACCTTGTAGTCGACGCGCACGGTGTCGCCCGTCTCGAACTCGGGGTGGTCGTCACGCACGAAGGGCTGCTCGATCGAGCGCATGATGGCGCCTTTGTTGTACTTCATGATGCTCTCCTGGGTCCGAGGGGGCGGACGGTGCCAGCGTGCGGGGCAGGGCGGATGCCCCCACTACCCGCGAGGCTACAGCCTGCGAAGTGTAGCGCACTCGCGGTGCGCGGCGCAAGCACACGTCGTGCCGCTCCACCGGCTCGCAGTCTACGGCCGCGTCAACCCGACTCGTGCGAACGCGCCCAGATGTTGATGCCGCTCTCGGTGGCGTAGCGGTCGATGGCCGCGATCTCGTCGTCGCTGAAGTCGAGGTTGTCGAGCGCCGCGACGTTCTCGACGATCTGATCGCTCGTGCTGGCGCCGATCAGCACCGATGTGATCCGCTCGTCACGCAGGCACCAGGCGAGCGCCATCTGCGCCAGGCTCTGGCCGCGCTCCGTCGCGATGCCGGCGAGCGATCGGACCTTGTCGAGCACCTCGGGGCGCAGGAAGTCGTCGCGGAAGCTGTCCGCGTGGGCTGCTCGAGCTCCGTCAGGGACGCCGCGCAGGTACTTGTCGGTGAGCAGGCCCTGGGCGAGCGGCGAGAAGGCGATCACGCCGACGCCGAGCTCTCCGACGGCTGCGAGCAGATCGGCCTCGATCCAACGGTTGAGCATGGAGTACGACGGCTGGTGGATGAGGAGCGGCACGCCCATCTCGCGCAGGATGCGCTCGGCCTCGCGCGTCTTGGTGGCCGAGTACGACGACACGCCGACGTAGGTGGCGAGCCCGCGTTGCACGGCGCTGGCGAGCGCGCCCATGGTCTCCTCGAGAGGGGTGTCCGGGTCGTAGCGGTGCGAGTAGAAGATGTCGACGTGGTCGAGGCGCATGCGCCTGAGGCTGGCCTCGAGGCTGCCGAGCAGGTACTTGCGCGAGCCCCACTCGCCGTACGGTCCCGGCCACATGCGGTACCCCGCCTTGGTGCTGATGACGAGTTCGTCGCGGTACGGCGCGAGGTCGCGGGCCATGACCGTGCCGAACTGCTCCTCGGCCGACCCGGGCGGCGGTCCGTAGTTGTTGGCCAGGTCGATGTGCGTGATGCCGAGGTCGAAGGCGGTGCGCAGTCGCTCGCGCACGCTCTCGTGGGGCGTGTCGCCGCCGAAGCGCTGCCACAGGCCGAGCGAGACGGTGGGGAGCCGCAGGCCGCTGCGACCGCAGCGGCGGTACGACATGCGCTCGTAGCGATCGGGATGGGCGGTGTCCATGCCCCATGGTACGTCCGCCGTGCGCCGCAGCGGCGGCGGGCGGAGCGACCCGGGTACGGTGGTCGGCATGGACATCGATCCCGCCACCCTCACCGCACGCGACCGCCACCTGCTGCTCACCGCCTTGGTGGTCCCGCGCCCGATCGGGTGGATCAGCACGCTCGACGCGAGCGGTCGGCCCAACCTGGCGCCGTACTCGTTCTTCAACCTGGTCGCCTCGAGCCCGCCGACGCTGTTCGTGTCGATCGGGCAGCGCGGCGACGGCCCGAAGGACACGCTGGCGAACCTGCGCGCGACCGGCGAGCTGGTGGTGAACGTGGTCAGCGACCACCTCACGGCGGCGATGAACGCCAGCTCGGTGGAGTCGGGACCTGGCCACGACGAGTTCGCGTTCGCCGGCCTCGAGGCGGCGCCGAGCGCGGTTGTCCGGCCGCCGCGCGTCGCGGTCGCCCGCGCCCACCTGGAGGCGCGCGTGGTGGACGAGGTCGCCGTGACCGACGACGACGGCGTGGCGCGCAACCACGTGGTGTTCGCCCGGATCGTGCACGTCCACGTCGACGACGCCATCATCACGCCGCCGCACCGGATCGACATGGCCGCGCTGGCGCCGGTGGCACGCCTGGCGGGGACGGCCTACGCGCGGTTCGGCGAGGTCTTCTCGGTGCCGCGCCCGGCGGTGCCCGAGGGCGAAGGCTGAACACCGGAACGGCCGCGTATCGCACGGGCCGCGCCGGACGACCCACCGCAGCAGCCGGTTCGGGTCGTGTCACCGCTTGACACCCCGACCCATGGTGGATATCTTGATGTCGAACCGTTCGATATCGAGCGGTATCGGTGCGGCCGCAACCCGGCCGCCGAACGGATCCGGAGGCGGCCCATGGCCACCAAACACCACGGCACGCCCGACGAGCGCGTCGCCCTCGATGCCTACATCAAGCTGTCGCGCGCCACGTCCGCGGTCGACGCGCGCATCAACCGCCCACTCGCCGAGGCCTCACTCACCACCAGCCAGTTCGGCGTACTCGAGGCGGTGTGGCACCTCGGCCCACTCACCCACGGCGAGATCGGTCGCAAGCTCCTCAAGAGCAGCGGCAACGTCACCGTCGTGATCGACAACCTCGCGCGGCGCGGACTCGTGCGACGCGAGAGCGACACCGTCGATCGCCGCGTCAGCCGCGTCGCCCTCACCGCCGCCGGATCGGCGCTGCTCGAGGCCGTCTTCCCGGCCCACGTCGCGCGCGTCGTCGACGCCTTCGGCTCGCTCGACGCCGACGAGCTCGCGACGCTCTCGGCGCTGCTGCGGCGACTCGGCCGGGCCGCCGCGTCGGCCGGCCACCGCCCCGAACCCCGCAGCAACACCGGCGCGCAGACCCTGACCCCCGTCCAGGAGGACACCAGATGACACACGTCACCCCGACCCCACCTCGCGGCCTGCACCACATCACCGCGATCGCCGGCGACCCGGTCGAGAACCTGCGCTTCTACCGCGACGTCCTCGGCCTGCGCCTCGTCAAGAAGAGCGTCAACCAGGACGACCCCTCCACCTACCACCTCTTCTACGCCGACGCCGAGGGCAACCCCGGCACCGACATCACCTTCTTCCCCTGGGCCCACGCCAAGCCCGGCACCCCCGGCGTCGGCGTGGTGAACGAGACCCTCCTGACCGTGCCGCACGGCAGCCTCCCCTATTGGACCGAGCGTCTGAAGGCACACGGCGTCCGCATCGACGAGCCGCGAGAGCGCTTCGGCGAGGCCACACTGCCGCTCGTCGACCCGCACGGTCTGCGGCTGGCCCTCGTCGAGGCCGACGCCCCGTTCGCCTTCACGGCCTGGGACGACGGTCCAGTCCCAGCAGAGCACCAGATCCGCGCCCTCCACGGCGCCCGCGTGCCGGTGCGCGACCTGGCCCCCACCCGCGCGTTCCTCGAAGGCGTGATGGGCTTCGAGCACCACGCCGAGGAGCAGGGGTGGCATCGCTTCGTCCTCCCCGGTGCCCAGGGTGCCGGCGCGGGCCACCTCCTCGACGTGCGCGAAGCACCGGACGACCGCCGTGGCGCGTGGGGGGTCGGCAGCGTCCACCACCTCGCCTGGACCGTCGACGACGAACCCCACCAGTCGTCGCTACGCGACGCCGTCGCGGCCGCCGGCCGGCGGCCGTCGGAGATCATCGACCGCTTCTGGTTCCGCTCGGTGTACTTCACGGAGCCCGGCGGCGTGCTGTTCGAGCTCGCGACCAGCGGGCCCGGCTTCGCCGTCGACGAAGAGCCCGCGGCCCTCGGCGAACGCCTCATCCTGCCGCCCTGGCTCGAACCGCATCGCACCCAGATCGAGGCCGTGCTGCCCGACCTGAGCGCTGCCGCCACGGCAGGGAGCGCGACGTGAGAGGCGTCGACCTGCGCCCCAGCCGGAGCGATCCCCACGCCGGCGCGCCGATCCTGCGCGCCGGGCCGCCCCCCGGCGAGGCGAGCGTCAGCGTGGTCCTCGTCCATGGCCGCGGCGACTCGGCGCAGGGCATCCTGAGCCTGGTCGAGCCGTTGCGCGAGCGCGGCGCCCCCGACGTCACGTTCCTGGCGCCCGAGGCCACCGACAACGCCTGGTACCCGCAGCGCTTCATGGAGAGCGTCGAGCGCAACCAGCCGCACCTCGACTCGGCGCTCGCCGTCCTCGACCGCACCGTCGCCACGCTCGAGGCCGCCGGCCTGCCGCGTGAGCGCATCGTGATCGCGGGGTTCAGCCAGGGAGCCTGTCTGGCCCTCGAGTGGGTGGCGCGCGCGGGCGGCGCCTTCGGCGGGGTGGTCGCGCTCTCGGGCGGCCTGATCGGCAGCGACGTCGATCCCGCCCGCTACCCGCGTCGCCTCGACGGCACCGTCGCCTTCCTGGGCTGCTCCGACGTCGACGGACACATCCCAGAGACGCGCGTCCACGCCAGCGCCCGACAGGTCGAGGCGCAGGGCGCCGAGGTGATCGCACGCATCTACCCCGGCATGCCGCACACGGTGAACGACGACGAACTGCGCTGGTTCGCCGACCGTCTCCGCGCCCTGCACACGGTCGCGGGCGTCCAGAGCGCGTAGCATCACGCCATGGACGACGCCCAAGCACCCCTCACCCTCGACGACGCCGCGTGGCGCGAACGCCTCGACCCGCAGGCCTACCAGGTGCTGCGGCACGAGGCGACCGAGCGCCCCTACACCAGCCCCCTCAACGACGAGTGGCGCCCCGGCACCTACGTGTGCGCCGGCTGCGGGGCGCCGCTCTTCCGGGCGGAGCGGAAGTTCGACGCCGGCTGCGGCTGGCCCTCCTTCGACGAGGCCCTGCCGGGCGCCTTCGAGACCACCACCGACTGGCACCTGGTCTACCCCCGCACCGAGTACCACTGCGCCCGCTGCGGCGGCCACCACGGCCACGTGTTCGACGACGGCCCCACCGACACCGGTGCGCGCTTCTGCAACAACGGCGTCGCGCTGCGCTTCGTTCCCGACGAGGCCTGATCAGCCCCTGCCGTCGCCTCCGAGGCGCCACGGCATCGCGCGGCGCTCCACCCACTGCAGCAGCGCCGTCAGGCCGACCCCGAGCGCCATCACCACCACCAGCGCCGCGTACATGCGCGGCGTCACGAGCACCTGCCAGTAGTAGAAGATCAGGAACCCGACGCCGCGATCGGCGCGCACGAACTCGACCGCCACGATCACGATCAGCGAGGTGCCGAGCGCGAGCCGCAGCCCCGAGAACACGATCGGCAGGGCCGCCGGCAGGATCACGTGGCGGAACATCTGCCAGCGGTTCGCGCCGAAGTTCCGGCCCGCCTCCAGGTAGACCTTGTCGATCCCCTGCACGCCGGCCATCGTGCTGATCGCCACCAGGAAGAACGCGCTGATCGCCACCACGGCGATCTTCGGGCCCTCGCCGAACGGGTTCGGGAACACCAGCATCAGGATCGGGAAGATCGCGATCTTCGGCAACACGTAGATGGCCGACATCGTCGCATCGAGCATCATCCGCACCGTGCGGTTGAGCCCCATCACCATGCCAACGAGCACGCCCGGCGCCGCGCCGATGGCGAACCCGCCGAGCACGCGCGACAGCGTCGCCCACACGTGGCTCTCGCGCACCAGCGCCTGCACGCCGGCCCAGCCGCTCTCGCTCAGCATCTCGGGCACGAGCCAAGGCCGCCCCAGCAGGCTGCTGCGGTTGAAGCGGTCGTAGGTGACCGTCAGCTCCCAGAGCGCCACGGCGATCTGGCTCGGCGGCGGGAACCAGCGCGGGTTCAAGATGGCGCTCCCGGCCAGCCACTCCCACATCAGCAGCAGCGACACCGGGAAGCCCAGCGCCAGCACGCGCTGGTACACGCCGCGCAGGCGCAGCGGCAGGCGCGCCTCGACCTCCTGCGCCAGCAGCACCACGCACACGAACACGACGCCGAGCAGCACGAACCAGGCCCGCTCCCACAGGCCGAACACCGTGCCGGCCGCGACCGTGCTCGCGAGCACCGTCAGCGGCACCCCCCACGCCAACACGCCCCCCGTGGCACCGTTCGCGCGCCCACGCCGCGTCGGCGCGCTCACGCCTGCTCCGCCATCGCCCGCCGCACCTCGTCGCGCAGCGCCTCCCAGACGACGCCCGTGAGCGCCGCGAACGCCGGCGTCGCCATCACCGACAGGTCGCGCGGGCGCGGCAGGTCGACCTCGATCACCGTCTTCACCGTGCCGGGGTTGGCGGTCATCACGACCACGCGGTCACCCAGGAACACCGCCTCGTCGATCGAGTGCGTCACGTAGAGCACGGTCTTGCGCTGCTCCTCCCAGAGCTGCAGCAGCTCCTCTTGCAACACCGCGCGCGTCTGCGCGTCGAGGGCGCCGAGCGGCTCGTCCATCAGCAGCACCTGGGGGTCGTTGGCGAGGGCCCGAGCGATCGAGACGCGCTGTTTCATCCCGCCCGAGAGCTGGGCCGGGAAGTAGTCCGAGAAGCGCGTCAGGGCCACCTTGTCGATCCAGCGCTTGGCCTCGGCCTCGCGCCGCTCGCGCTGCCAGCCGCGCATCTCGAGCCCGAACGCGACGTTCTGCAGCACGGTCTTCCACGGGAACACCGCGTACTCCTGGAACACCACGTTGGCGAGCGGTTGCTTCGGATCGGGGCCGGGGCTGATGCGCACCTCGCCGGCGGTGACGTGGTCCAGGCCCGCCAGGATGCGCAGGAACGTCGACTTACCGCACCCCGACGGGCCCACCAGGCACAGGAACTCGCCCTCGGTGATCTCCAGGTCGAAGTCGCGCAGCGCCGTCATCCAACCCTGACGGGTCTGGAAGCGCTTCTCGGCTGAACGGGCGACGATCTTCGCGGCCATGGTCGGCGCC
>SLSM01000198.1 GCA_007130445.1 Trueperaceae bacterium
ACCCGCCAGCGTCCGTACGACTCGCCCAGGTCGCCGTTCAGGTCGATGACCATGGCCCATCCTACCGAGCCGACCCGGGCTCAGTGCTCGAGCACGGCCTTGAGGAACTCCTGCGTGCGCGCGTTCGACGGAGCGGAGAAGATGTCGGCCGGCGAACCCTCCTCCGCCACCTGCCCCTGGTCGAAGAAGACCACCCGGTCGGCGATGTCGCGAGCGAAGCTCATCTCGTGCGTCACGATCAGCATCGCCATCTCGCCCTCCTCGGCGAGCTTGCGGATGATCGACAGCACCTCGCCCACCAGTTCGGGGTCGAGCGCGCTGGTGACCTCGTCGAAGAGCATCACCTTCGGACGCATCGCGAGTGCGCGCGCGATGGCGACGCGCTGCTTCTGGCCGCCCGACAGTTGCGACGGGTAGGCGTCCAGCTTGTCGCCGAGACCGACCATCTCGAGCAGGCCGGTCGCCCGCTCGGTCGCCTCGGCCTTGCTCAAGCCCAGCACGTGGATCGGCGCCTCGGTGACGTTGCGCAGCACTCGCATGTGGGGGAAGAGGTTGAAGTGCTGGAACACCATGCCGATGTTGGTGCGCACCTTGCGCAGGTGGCGCTCGTCCGCGGCGACGAGGCGGTCGCCGACGCGGCGATGGTAGAGGTGCTCGCCGTCGACGACGATCTCGCCGCTGTCGGGTCGTACGAGCGTCATGAGCACGCGCAGGATCGTGGTCTTGCCAGATCCGGAGGGGCCGATGATCGCGACCTTCTCGGCCGGACCCACGTCGAAGTCGAGGTCGCGCAGCACGTGGAGGTCGCCGAAGCGCTTGTTGACGCCGCGGAAGCGCACGATCGGGTCGCTGGCGTCGGGTGCGCCCGTGGGCGCCGGGGTGTCAACGGTTGCGGGCAAGGCGGGCCTCCAGGCGGTTCACGAGCAGGGCGGCGGGGTACGACATCAGGAAGAAGATGAGACCGACCAGGGTGTAGGGCTCGACGTAGTTGAACGAGCGGGCGCCGATGATCTTGGCCGTCTGCATCAACTCGGTGACGGTGATGGCCGAGAGCAGCGGCGTCTCCTTGAACATGACGATGAAGTAGTTGCCGAAGGCGGGCACCATCGGCGGCACGGCCTGGGGGAGCACGATGGTGCGCCAGATGTGTGCTCTTCCGAAGTTGAGGGCGGTCGCCGCCTCCCACTGGCCCTCGTCGACGCTGGCGATGCCCGCCCGGTAGACCTCGGAGAGGTAGGCGCCGTAGTGCAGGCCGAGCCCGATCACGCCGGTGGTGAAGGCGTCGAAGCGGATGCCATAGGCAGGCAGCAGGAAGTACAGCACGTACAGCTGCACGAGCAGCGGCGTGCTGCGCAGGAACTCGACGACGAAGCCTACCGGCCACGAGACGGGCCGCGGACCGCGCCGCAGGAGCGCGAAGGCGAGGCCGATCACGACGGCGAGGGCGAAGCCGACGACGGTGGCCTGCAGCGTGATGACCGCGGCGCGCAGCAGTTGCGGCAGGATGCTGAGCGCGAACTCGCCGTCCCATCTGAAGGTGATGACGTCGAACACGGCTCAGGCCTTCCGGTACGCGCTGGCCCGGCGCTCGACCCAGCGCACCGCGAGCGTCATGGGATAGGCCAGCGCGAAGTAGAGGACGAGGAGCCACAGGAAGATCTCGGTGGTGCGCCCGGTGGTCTGCTGCAGCGCCACGCCCTGGAAGGTGACGTCGGGGATGGTGATGAGCGACACGAGCGCGGTCGCCTTGAGCAGTTCGATGAGCAGGTTGCCGAAAGGCGGCAGCATCAGCACGAACGCCTGCGGCAGCACCACGCGACGCATGCGCAGCGCGGGCGTCATGTTGAGCGCGATCGAGGCCTCGATCTGACCATCGGGCACCGAGCGGATCGCGCCGCGCACGATCTCGGCGCCGTACGCGCCGATGTTGAGCGCCAGCGCCGCCACGCCGGCGACGAACGGGGTCAAGGTGATGCCGAAGAGCGGCAGGGCGAAGAAGAACCAGAACATCTGCACCAGCACCGACGTGCCGCGGAACACCTCGACGTAGGCGCCGGCCAGGAAGCGGATCGGCGCGAACGGCGACAGCCGGCCGAGGCCCGCGACGATGGCGATCACGAACGCCAACGCGGCCGACGTGAGCGTGAGCCGGACGGTGACGTCGAGGCCTCGCAGCAAGATGGGGACGAGGTCGAATCCCATGGTGGGCGCTCCTCAGCCGATCGTTCGCGGCGCACGGACCTCGGGAGCCGCGAGGGCCTGGTCGAGATCGTCGATGAGGTCACGCACGTCCTCGATGCCGCAGGAGTAGCGCACGAGTGCCTCGGGGATGCCGAGTGCGGCGCGCTCGACTGCGCTGAGCTCGACGTGCGAGCCGGTGCGGGGCGGCGCCACGACGGTCTCGACGGCGCCGAGGTTGGCCGCGCGGTGCGCGAAGCGGAGCCGCGGCAACACGCGTTCGACCGCCGCGAAGCCGCCGTGGAGCTCGAACGCGAGCATGCCGCCGAAGCCACCGGGCATCTGGCGCGCCGCGACATCGAAGTTCGGATGCTCCTCGAGACCGGGGTAGTAGACCGACGAGACCGCGGGGTGTTCGCGCAGGTGCCGCGCGATCCGCATGGCGCTGGCGTTCTGGCGCTCGACGCGCAGGCCGAGCGTCTTCATGCCGCGCAGTAGCAGGTAGGCGGCCTCCGGGTGGAGCGCTGCGCCGTCGACCTCGCGGTGGTTGAAGACGCGTTCGACGAGCTCGGCATCCCCGGCGAGGGCGCCGCCGAGGGCGTCGGCGTGGCCGCCGAGGTACTTGGTCGCGCTGTGGACGACGAGGTCGGCCCCGAGCTCGAGCGGATGCTGGTTGATGGGCGTGGCGAAGGTGTTGTCGACGACGACGATCGCGCCGGCCGCCTTGGCGCGGTGCGCGAGCCGCTCGAGGTCGAGCACCTTGCAGGTGGGGTTCGTCGGGCTCTCGAGGTAGAGGAGGCTCAGGCCGTCGTCGATGGCTCGTTCGATGGCGGTGTGATCGAGTGTGTCGCAGAGCGTGACGCGCACTCCGAAGCGTTGCAGGTGGTCGCTCAGCACGCGGGTGGTGCCGCCGTAGGTGTCCTTGACGGAGACGACCCGGTCGCCCGGCGAGAGCAGCGCGAAGAGGGTGTCGCTGATGGCGGCCATGCCGGTCGCGAAGCTCGTCGCGGCCGCGGCCCCTTCCAGCACGCGCAGCTTCTCCTCGAACACCTGGACGGTCGGGTTGGTGTTGCGGCCGTAGATGTGGCCCTCGGCCTCGCCGACGGCCACGGCGCGCCAGTCGTCGAGATCGTCGTAGCCGAACGAGACGCTGTGCACGACCGGAACCTGCGTGGCGCGGTCCTGGAACGATCGCCCCTCGCCGGCCCACACGGCCTGGGTGTGTCGGTACGGGCGACGGTCGTCAGGCATGGTCGGCTCCTGGTCGCTGGTGCGTGGTCGGGCCGGGGCGCAGGGGGTCGGTCGTGAGATAGGCGAGGCCTGCGCCTACGGGGAGGGGGGCTGCGCCGCGCGCCCGGCTTAGCGTGGGAGCGCGGCGCGAGCCGTGACCGATCGGTCTGGCCGACGTGCGAGGCGGCGCTGGTCGCTTCGCACGCCGGCCGGGCCGGCTCAGCGGTAGCTGTCGCCGCAGATCTCGGCGGAGGTGACGTCGCCGGGCAGCTCAGTCTCGCCGAAACCGAACTCGCCGATGATGTCGGCCAGCTCGCCAGAGGCGCGCAGCTCGTGGAGCACCTCGTTGAAGGCGTCGCGGAAGTCGCCGTCGTTCGGATGGAAGGCGGCGGCGCCGTACGAGATCACGGTCTCGCCGTCGATCACGGGCTGCTCGAACGCCTCGACGAACTCGACGCCGTCCGTGAGGTCGGCGATGTTGCGCATGGTCAACGAGGTGCCGGTGAACACGTCGATGCGGTCGGCCGACAGGCCGGCCATGCCGCTGGGCGCGTCGGGGAACGTGACGATCTGGCTCTCGTCGACGCCCATCGCGACCATGTAGTCGTACTCGAGCCAGCCTGCGCCGGTGCCGACGCGGATGCTGGGATCGTCGGCGATGTCGACGTAGCTCGTGATGCCCATCGGGTTGCCGGTCGGCACGACGATGCCCTCGCCGATGCGGTACTCGGGGTCGGCGAAGGCGACCTGCTCGCAGCGTACCGGTGTGACGTACATGCCCGCGGTGATGACGTCGAAGCGGCCCGCTTGCAGACCGGGGATGAGCGAGCCGAACTCGGTGAGCACGCCGTCCATCTCTTCGATGCCGAGGCGCTGGAAGATGGCGCGCGCGACCTCGACGGCCTCACCGGTCAGGGTGCCGTCGGGTTGGGCGTAGGCGTAGGGGACCTCGTTGGCGAAGCCGACGCGGATGAAGCCGCGTTCGCGGGCTTGCTCGAGCGTGCCTTGGGCGAAGCCGGCGCCGATCAGGGCGAGTATGGCGAGGACGATGGCGGTGACTCGTACGTGTTGCATGGTTCCTCCCTCACGTGGAGTGATGGGGGGCGTAGCGTGGGTGACGGTTCAGCGTGTCAGGTGGGTGCCACCTCCGATCCGTCGGCGGCGCGGAGCACCTCGTCGACCAGGTCCTGGCCGGCGAGGACGGCGTTCATGCGGCGGAGGCACGCCCGGAAGTGGTGCCGGCGGACCTCGGAGACGCGGCGCAGGTCCTGGGCGACGAGGGCGTCGCGGACCGCGTGGATCTCCTCCACCATCGCGTCGACCTCGCGAGTCCACGTCATCTCGGGGAGCAGCTGGAGCCAGACGCGCGACGTCTGGTGGAAGAAGCGATCGGTGATCTCTCGCAGCGGCCGGTTGCCGGTGAGGCGACCGAGCTCCTGGTGGAACGTTTGGTAGAGGGCGCCGAGCGCGCGGGGTCGAGCGTCGTCGTCGCGAAGCGCGGAGACGCGCTCGCCGAGGTCGTCGAGCAGGTCGATGTCACGGTCCGTCATGGGGCCCGGCGGGAGCTCGGCGACGAGGTCGATGAGCTTGAGCCGGAGCGCATACACCTGCTTCAGCTCGCGTAAGTCGAGTGCCGTGACGATCGTCCCGAGCGCCTGCTTGCTCTCCACCAGGCCGTCGAACTCGAGCGCGTGGAGCACGCGGCGTACTGGCGTCCGGCTGACCCCGAACTCGGCCGCGAGCTTGTTCTCGCTCAGCACGGTGCCCGGGGGGTAGTCGAGCAGGCAGATCCGGTCGCGCAGCTCGGTGTACAGCGCCTTGAACGAGGTGCGGCTGGTGCCGTCCACGGTGGTGTCGTCCGAGCGATCGTGCGCCTGCATGCGTCCTCCTCCGTTGGTGTCGACCGAGCGCCCGGCTGCGGGAGCTCCGACGGCCGAGCCGCGCGGCGCGCGGGGCGGCGCGCCGGATGGCTTGGCGCCAACCTGTATACAAGCTAGCGACCGGTTGGAGTGTAGGCCGATCGCGCGCCGCCTGTCAAACGCGCCAGCGGTGTGGGATGCTCTTGGTGTCGACGGCGGCCGTCGTCGAGCGGAGGGAGCACCGATGCGGCAACGCGACGACCTCACCTTCCCGATGCGCGAGTACGAGGACCGCCTGGAAGCGCTGCGGCGGCGCCTGTACGAGCGTCAACTCGACGCCATGCTCGTCACCACGCCCGAGAACGTCACCTACCTCAGCGGTTTCGAGAGCCCGGGGCACTACTGGTTCCAGGGGCTGCTGGTGCCGGTCGACGGCGAGCCGATCTGCGTGTCGCGCGCGCTCGAGTGCCCGGGCGTCGAGGCCTATACGTGGATCGAACACAGCTGGGCCTACTTCGACAGCGACGAGCCGATGCTGCGTGTCGCCGAGGCGCTCGATGCCCTCGGCCTGCGCGGGATGCGCGTGGGGTACGAACGCGACTGTTGGTTCTTCACGGCCAGCCAGCAGGACCGGCTGTTCGGGATCGCCGCCGACGTCGCGTGGGTCGACGCCTCGCTCGTCGTGGAGCAGGGCCGGCTGATCAAGTCCGAGCTCGAGATCGCGTTGATGCGCGAGGCGGCGGCGGCGACGGCGGCGGGCATGCTGGCCGGCATCGGCCACGTGCGCGAGGGGACCAGCGAGGACGAGGTCGCGGCGCAGGTGCATCTCGCCATGATCAGGGCGGGGAGCGAGTGGCCCGCGATCGCACCGTTCGTGGCGGCGGGCGAGCGGGGCGCGATCGGCCACGCCACCTGGCGCGGGCGCGAGATCCGCGCCGGCGACCCCGTGTTCTTGGAGGTCGCGGGGTGCCGGCGGCGCTACCACGCGGCCATGCTCCGGACCGTGTTCGTCGGCGAGCCGGGACCGACGGTGCGTGAGGCCTTCGACGTGGTGACCGATGCGTTCGACGCGGCCGTGGCGGCGATCGCCCCCGGCGTGCCGGCGGGTGAGGTGGACCGCGTCGCGCGCGAGGTGATCGCGGGTTCGTCGTTCGGCGGCGTGCAGGCATCGCGGACGGCGTATTCGATCGGCATCGCGCTGCCGCCGGACTGGGGCGAGGGGCAGATCCTCTCGATGAAGCCCGGTGAGACGCGGCCGCTCGAGGCGAACATGACGTTCCACCTACTGCCATGGGTGCAGATCCCGGGCACGGGCGCGATCGGCTGCACCGAGACGGTCCGCGTCACGGCGAGCGGTTGCGAGTTCCTGACGCAGGGCGTACCGCGCGCGTTGCTCGTGGCATGAGACGAGTCGGCCACCGTGCACCGCCTTCGCGCCGTCGCGCCAGCCGAGCGTGGTGCGAGACGCTCGAGGCGGCCACATTGGCCCCCGATCACCGGTGTCGCTCGACAGGGCTTGACACGCCTTGCGGCAGGGGTTTACTATTGCTTTTGCCGCTCGCGAGAGGGGCGCGTACATTGACAAGCGCATAGGAGAGCATGAGCATCCTGAGCTCGAAGCGTGTTGTGTCGTCCTAGACGACGAAACCGCGACG
>SLSM01000005.1 GCA_007130445.1 Trueperaceae bacterium
CCCGGCTGAACCACGCCGAGCGCGACCTGGCGCTGTTCGAGGTGGGGCGCGTGTTCGGCGCCGAGGAGCGCGAGCGCGTGGCGCTGCTGCTGCGCGGCCGCCGCCTGGTGGCGCCCTGGCGCGCCGGGCTCGAGGTCGACTTCTTCGTCGCCAAGGGCGTGCTCGAGCAGCTCGCGGAGCGCTTCGGCGCCGCGCTCGAGCTGCGCCCCGCCCACGTCGACCACCTCCATCCCCACGCCGCGGCCGAGGTCCTGTGGGACGGCCACCCGGTTGGTCACCTGGGGCGGGTGCACCCGGAGGTCGCGGCGGCGTTCGAGCTGGGCGAGACCTTCGTCGCCGAGCTCGAGCTGCCGCTCGCGGCGCACACGCCCGCCCTGAGGCCGCTGCCGCGCCAACCGTTCGCCGAGCGCGACCTCGCCGTGGTCGTTCCGCAGGGGGTGACGTACGCCGAGCTGCGCGGCACGCTGGCCCCCGTCGCGGGACCGTGGCTGATCAGCCTGGAGCCCTTCGACGTGTTCGAAGGCGAGCAGATCGGTGCGGGCCGGCGCAGCCTGGCGCTGCGGTTCCGCTTCCGCCACGAGGATCGCTCGCTCGCCGACGCCGAGGTCGAGGCGTGTATGAAGGAGGTCATGCAGGCTGCGCGAGCGGCCGGATACACTTTGCGTACATGACCGTCCTCGACGTCGCACTCGTCCTGACCGCGGCCCTGGTCGCCGCCCTCGCCACGCAGCGACGCCTGGGCGGCCTGATGGTCGGTCTGGGCGGCGCGCTCGTGCTGCGACCGCTGCTGCTGCTGGGCGACATGAACCCCTGGCTGGGGCTGTTCGGGGCGCTGATCGTCGGCCTCGGCCTGGCCCTCGCCGGCAGGCTGCTGTTGCCCGGCGCCGGGGGCACGGGCGTCTGGTCGCGCGTCGCCGGGGGCGTCGGCGGCGCGGCGCTCGGCGTGGCGATCGTCCTGACGCTGGTGACGTCGCTCCCCATCGGGCGCGACGCCCTCAACCCCAACCAGCTGCGCTACCCTGCCAACGACCTCCCCGCCGCGGTCCGGCCCGTGATCGATCGCAGCGTGCTGATCCAGGTGGGCCGCGAGGTCCTGTTCGCGCCGCTGCTGGCCGCCCAGGAACCGGGCTCGGCCCAGCGCACCTCGGTCATGAACGCCTTGCACGGTTGGATCGTTACGGGCGAGCCCTGGCGCTGACGCACGCGCTGCGCACACCGCTTCACGCACACCGCTTCACGGACGCCTGCGCTGAATCGCACCTCGGCGCCGCCAGACGGACGCTAGACTCGCCGCATGGAGGTGCGACGGCTGTAGGAGCAGAGGACGAGAGAGCGCAAGCCCGTCGCGCCCAGCGCGACGGTGACGAGGCGGAGGGCCCCGAGCCCGCGCGGATGACGACCCGCGCTCGGCGTCTGGGGATACGGGCGGACGCCCGGAAAGTGCGAACCGCCCACGCGCGCCACGACGGTGGCACGATCAGCGCGTGCGGCACCAAGTCTGCGGGCCCCTCCTGAGCACGACCCATCACTCGTACCCGACCGGGTCGACCGGGGCTCGCCACCCCCCAGCACGCATCACATCCGAACGACGAACGGCCGACCGGGCGTCGGCCGAGCGCGCGCGCCGACGCGGCGCGGGCGCGGACACGGGGCCCTGTGCGCCGTGCAGGAGGACGCAGCATGTGTGGAATCGTCGCGTACGTGGGTGAGCGCAGCGCCGCCGAGGTGGTGGTCGATGGGCTACGCCGCCTCGAGTACCGCGGGTACGACTCGTCCGGCGTGGTCGTGTCGCCTGGGGCCGGGGCCGACCTGCGCGTCGTCAAGCGCGCGGGCAAGCTCAAAGCCCTCGAAGGTGCCCTGGTCGGGCACCAGCTCGACGGCCACCTGGCACTGGGCCACACCCGCTGGGCTACCCACGGGCGCCCCAGCGACGCCAACGCCCACCCGCACCTCAGCGAGGACGGCCGCCTGGCCGTGATCCACAACGGCATCATCGAGAACTACCTGCCCCTGCGCGAGGCGCTCACGGCCAGCGGTCACGTGTTCGAGTCCGAGACCGACAGCGAGGTGCTGGTGCACCTGATCGAGCACGACTTCGAAGGCGACCTGGCCGCCGCGATGCGCTCGGCCCTGCGGCAGGTGCGCGGCGCCTACGCGCTCGTCGCCATGCACAGCGACCGCGACGAGGTGGTCGCGGCCCGCGCCACCAGCCCGCTCGTGATCGGCCTCGGCGACGGCGAGCAGTGGCTCGCCAGCGACGTCCCCGCGCTGTTGCCCTACACCCGCCGCGTGGTCTACCTGCTCGACGGCGACGTGGCCGTGATGACGCGCGCCGGTGTGCGCATCACCGACCTGGACGGAGCGACCGTCGACCGGCCCGTCGAGATCATCGACTGGGACGCCGAGGCGGCCGAGAAGGGCGGCTACGACCACTTCATGCTCAAGGAGATCGAGGAGCAGCCCAGCGTGCTGCAGCAGACGCTCGGCGGGCGCTTCCGCCCCGACGGCCTCGACGTCGACCTCGACCTGGGACTCGACCCGATGCGCATCGACCGCGTGGTCGTCACGGCGGCGGGCACCGCCTCGTACGCCGGCATGGTGGGCGCCGCGATGATCGAGTCGCTGGCGCGCCTGAGCGCCACGGTCGAGGTCGCCAGCGAGCTGCGCTACCGCGACCCCGTCATGGACGCACGCACCCTGGTGATCGCCGTATCGCAGTCGGGCGAGACCATCGACACGCTCGAGGCGGTGCGCGAGGCGAAACGCCGCGGCGCACGCACCCTGGCGGTGCTCAACGTCAAGGGCTCGAGCCTCAGCCGCGAGGTCGACGACGTGCTGTTCGTCCACGCCGGGCCCGAGATCGGCGTCGCCAGCACCAAGGCGTACATGGCGATGCTGGCGGCCTTCGGGCTGCTGGCGATCCGCCTCGGCCGCGGCCGAGGCACGCTCGACGACGAGCGGGTCGGCGAGCTCGTGGCCGGCCTGCGCGCCTTGCCGCACGCCGTCGAGGAGGCGCTGGCGACGCGCGATCGCGTCCGCGCCCTGGCCGAGCGCATGGCCAGCGCCCGCAGCGCGCTGTTCCTGGGGCGCGGCATCAACGTCGCGACCGCCTTCGAGGGCGCGCTGAAGCTCAAGGAGATCAGCTACGTGCACGCCGAGGCGTACCCGATGGGCGAGATGAAGCACGGTCCCATCGCCCTCATCGAGCCGAGCGTGCCGGTGGTGGCGATCGCGACCGACAGCGCGCGCTACGACAAGACGGTCGCGAACCTGCAGGAGGTCCGCGCACGCGACGGCATCGTGATCGCGATCGCGAGCGAGGGCGACGAGGTGATCAAGGCCCACGCCGACGAGGTGGTCTTCGTGCCGCGCGTCATGGAGCTGCTCTCGCCGCTCGTCAACGTGGTGCCGCTGCAGCTGCTCGCCTACGAGACGGCGCTGGCGCTCGGTCGCGACGTCGATCAGCCGCGCAACCTCGCCAAGAGCGTGACGGTGGAGTGAGCGACTGGGGCTGGTTCGCTGCGCTCGCCGCGAAGCAGCCCCTGATCCTCAACGGCTCGTGACGATCCAGACGACCGAGCCGAGGATGGCCGCCCACAGCAGCCAGCGCAGCGTGCGCGCGCTGCTCGTGGCCGCCGCGCCGCGCTTGCCGCGCCCCAAGCGCGAGCGCGCCTCCTCGGCCTCGCGCCGGCCCGACTCGCGCTGGGCGCGCTTCAGGCTCTGCACGCTGCGCGCCAAGTTCCCCTTGCGGCGCAGCGCCACGCCCAGGTTGTGGTGGGCGTTGGCGAAGCTGTCGTTCAGCCGGATCGCGCGCTCGTAGTCTGCGATCGCGCCGTCGACGTCGCCGTCTTCGAGCTTGAGGTTGCCGAGGTTGGTGAGCGCGCGGAAGTGGTTCGGGTCGAGCTCCAGCGCCTGCTCGAAGCGCTCGCGAGCGGCCCTGGTGTCGCCGTCGTACACGGCCAGCGTGCCGAGCAGCGTGGCCGCCTCGGCCGGGAACGGCGCCCCGTCGAGCGCCGCCAAGGCGGCGCGCGCTTCGTCGGGCTCGCGCTTGTCGAGCGCCGCCGAGGCCGTGGCGAGGCCCTCGAGGTCGCGCTCGAGCGCCTCCCAGGCGAGGCCCTCGGGCCGCGGATCGATGCGCTCGAGCGCCGTCTTGGCACGGGCGAACGCCTTGTCGCGCGTCGCGGCCAGCGCGTCGCCCAGGCCCGTGAGCGCGGCCTCCAGGTCGGGGTCGTCGCCGCCGGTGAGGCGGTACGTCTGCGCCGCGAGGTCGTAGCGTCCCCGGGCGACCTGGTCGCGCCAATCGGCCGGGGCTGCCGCCTGGTCCTGTGCCGGCTGCGTATCGGGTACGTCCGTCATTCGTCCACTCCCATGACCTCACGGTACCGCGCGATGTACGCGCGCGCCGAGGCTCGCCACGACCTGTCGGGCGCCATCGCCCGCCGTTGCATCGCGCGCCACGCTGCGCCGCCCCAGACCGAGCGCGCCGTGAGCGTGGCGCCCGCGAGCGCCTCGGCGCTGGCCTCGTCGAACACGAAGCCGTCGCGCCCGTGCGTCACGGTGTCGCGCAGGCCGCCGGTGGCGCGGACGATCGGCAGCGTCCCGTAGCGTTGCGCGATCATCTGCGACAGACCGCAGGGCTCGAAGCGGCTCGGCACGGCCAGCGCGTCGCTGCCTGCGTAGATGCGGTGCGCCAGGCCCTCGTCGTGCACCGCCCGGAACGCGACCCGGCCGGGAGCGGCTGCCTCGGCCGCCTCCGCCTGGCGCTCGAGGTCGGCGTCGCCGCGGCCCAGCAGCGCCAACCGCCATCCCTGCTCGAGCAGTTCGGGGAGTGCAGCAAGCAGCAGGTCGATGCCCTTCTGGTCGGCCAGACGCGACACCACGCCGAGCACCGGACCACCGTCGTCGAGCGCCAGCTCCGAGAGCAGCGCTGCGCGGCACGCGGCCTTGCCTTTCGCGTCGGCGACGTCGTAACGCTCCGCCAGGTGCGGGTCGGTCGCCGGGTCCCAGAGGCGCGTGTCGATGCCGTTCAGGATCCCCACCAGGCGTCGTCCCAGCGCCGCGAACGTGGTCTCGAGTCCGAAGCCGTAGGCCGGATCGCTGAGCTCCTCGGCGTAACTCGGCGACACCGTCGTCACCAGGTCGGCGAAGCCCACCGCGGCGCGCAGCACGTTGGCTTCCTCGGCGTGCTCGAGGTGGCTGCCGATCAGGTCGAGCGGCAGGCGCGCCCAGTGCAAGACGTGCGCCAAGGGCGCGACGCCCTGGTACTGGACGTTGTGGACGGTCGCGACGCTGGGACGGCCCGGGAAGCCGTCGGGGAGGTGCCAGGCGCGCTCGAGCAGCACCGGCAGCAGGCCGGCGTGCCAGTCGTGGGCGTGCACCACGTCGGGCACGAAACCGACGCGGGCGGCGACGGCGGGCACCGCGCGACAGAAGCGCACGAAGCGGCGCACGTCGTCGGCGTAGCCGTACGGCTCGTCGCGACGGTAGTCGGCGTGGCCGACGAACGCGAAGCGCACGCCGCCGCGTTCGAGCGTGCCGACCCCGACGCTCTCGATCCCGCCGGCGAAGGGCACGTCGACGTCGCCGATCCACAGCGGCTCGGCGCCGCCGCCGAGCCGGGCGTACCACGGGGTCACGACGAGGACGTCGACGCCCTCTGCAGCCAACGCGGCCGGGAGGGCGGCGGCGACGTCTCCGAGGCCGCCTGTCTTCGAGAACGGCGCCACCTCGGCGCTGGCATGGAGGACCTTCACGCGGCGACCATACCGCGCGCGTAGCGTGCGGCGTTACCGTTCTCATGCCCATGCGTCCATATACTCGCTCCATGACGAACCCCGCGACGGCACCCGCATGAGACGCCGCCTCATCCCGGTCACCGTGGTGGCTGCCCTGCTCACGACCGTACTGGTCGTGCAGGCGCAGCTCTCGCGCGACTACACGTCCGAGTTCATGAACAACCCCGCTGGGCGCGCCCTCGTACAGACGTACGGCGCACTCAAGTCCGGCTACCTGAGCGACATCGACGACGACGCCGTCATCCGCGGCGCCATCACGGGCATGCTCGAGGCCTTGGGCGACCCGTACACCTACTACCGCGAGCCGCGCAGCGCCAGCATCGACGCCCAGGACCGCACCGGCTCGTTCGAAGGCATCGGCGTGGCCCTGACGACGCTCGACCGCTCCACCGGCCGCGGCGTCGAGGTCCTCAACGTCTACCGCGACGGGCCCGCCTGGAACGCCGGCGTGCGGCGCGGCGACATCTTCATGGACGTCGACGGCGTCGACGTCAGAGACGTCACCACCACCGAGATCGTCGACCTGGTGCGCGGCCCCCGCGGCACCACGGTGCGCATCACCTTCCAACGCCCCGGCGAGAGCGAGCAGGTGACGTTCGACATCGTCCGCGACACGATCGAGCTGATCGAGGTGTCCACCACCATGATCGAGGGCGACATCGGCTACCTGTCGCTGCGCACCTTCGGCAACCAGCGCGTGCACGAGCAGCTGGTCGAGGGGCTCGCCCGTCTGCAGCTCGACGGCGCCACCTCGCTGGTGCTCGACCTGCGCGACAACGGCGGCGGGCTGCTCACCCAGGGCATCTTGGTGGCCGACGAGTTCCTCTCCAGCGGCGACATCGTCTTCCAGCGTGCGCGCGGCGTCACGCAGCGCCTCGCGACGGCCGACCCCGGCGGCTCGGTCGATATCCCGATGGTCGTGCTCGTGAACCGGCAGTCGGCCTCGGCCTCCGAGATCGTGGCGGGCGCCCTGCAGGAGAACGGCCGGGCGCTCGTGATCGGCGAGAACACCTTCGGCAAGGGCGTCGCCCAGAGCGTCATCTCGCTCGCCGACGGCGGCCAGCTGGCGTACATGTCGTTCGAGTGGCTCACGCCCCAGC
>SLSM01000299.1 GCA_007130445.1 Trueperaceae bacterium
GCCCTGTACCTGGACCGAACCCTGCAGAACGGAGAGGTCCTCGGCACGGCCTGGGGCACCACGCTGTTCGAGGTCGCGAAGGAACTCGCGCCCACCTCGCAGCGCGACATCACCGTCGTGCTGTTGCTCGGCGGCCTGATGAGCACGCTCGAGGGGATGAACCCGAACGAGATCGCTCGCTTGCTCGCGGAGCGTTTCGGAGGGAAGTACTACGGGATCTACGTCCCCGCCATCGTGGACACGAAGCAGAGCCGCGACGTGATCATCAACGACCAGAGCATGCGCGAGACGCTCCAACTCGCACGTGCTGCGAGGAAGGCCATCATCGGCATCGGTACGGCGGATGACGATGCCACGCTCCTTCGCGCCGGTTTCGTCGGTGTCCCGATGCTGGCGGAGCTCCGTGGCAAGGGAGCCGTCGGTGACATCCTCGCCCGCTACTTCGACGTCGAGGGCCGACCCGTTGCCAGCGGCTTCGATGACCGCATCATCGGCCACACGCTCGAAGACCTGAGGGAGATCGAGACGGTCATCGCCGTGGCCGGTGGGCCGAACAAGGTCCGACCGATCCTCGGTGCCGTCAGAGGCGGCTACGTCGACGTCTTGGTCACCGACGAGACGACGGCTCGTGCGGTGCTCGAGCTCGCCGGACCGGATGGAGAGGCCGCGACGCACATGCGAGGCGACGAGGAGGCCGACGGATCATGACGCGACCACTGGCCCTCGTGACTGGCGCCGCTCGGGGTATCGGGCGTGCGGTCGCAACGGAACTGGCCCGGACCGGCCACGACCTCGTCGCGTGGGACATCAACGCTTTCGACGCGGCGTTCGAGTCCGAGGTGCGTTCGCTCGGCGCCCGCCACGTCGCCACGGCTCATGTGGACGTGGGCGACGTCTCGGCGATCCACGACGCGCTCGCAGCGCTGGGCGACGACGCGCAGCGACTCACGAGCCTCGTCAACTGTGCCGGGATCGCGCAAGCCGTACCCGTGCTGGAGATCACGCCGGACGACTTCGAGCGGATGCTCAGGATCAACTTGCTCGGTTCGTTCTTCACCGCCCAAGCGGTCGCCAAGAACCTCGTCGCGCGGGCGCTGTCGGGCAGCATCGTCCACGTGGCGTCGATGGCCGGGCGGACCGGCGGCAAGTACAACGGTGCCCACTACGCTGCCTCGAAGGCGGCGCTCATCTCGGTCACCAAGGGCATGGCGACGGCGCTCGGGCCGCACGGCATCCGGGTCAACGCGGTCGCGCCAGGCATCATCGAGACCGCCATGACGCACGCGATCGACGGCAGCGATGCCCAGGCCATGGCCTCGCCCTTGCGGCGCTGGGGCCAGCCGCACGAGGTGGCCACGGTCGTCGCGTTCTTGCTGTCGGACGCCGCGAGCTACGTCACGGGGGAGGTCGTCGACATCAACGGCGGGATCTTGTGAAGCGAGGCACCTCAGCGGAGCGTGAGGCCGCTTTGGGAGACGAAGGAGGAACAGCATGTCGGTGATTCGGAGGCATACGAGCGGGTTCAAGGCATGGTTCGGGTTGATCCTCTTGACCCTGATGATGGGAGGCGTGTCCGCGTTCGCCCAAGAGCTCAGCATCGCCTGGGTTCACTCCAACGCCTCGGCACAGTCCGAGCAACGGTCGATCGACGGCTTCCGTACGTACCTCAACGAGCAGGGTTGGGCGTGGAACATCTCGGTCCTCGATTCGCGAGGCTCCGGTGAGCTCACCGCCTCGAACATCCAGGACGCCGTCGAGCGCGGTGTCGACGCCATCATCGTATCGATGGCCGACCTGCGTGCGTCGCGTGCGGCGCTGACGGCCGCGAACAACGCCGGGATCCCCGTCTTCTCGGTCGACTCCGGCTGGGTGGAAGGCGTCGTCGTCGACATCACGACGAACAACTGGGAGATGTCCTCGAAGGTGTCGATCTTCCTGATCGACCAACTCGGTGGCGAGGGCAACATCATCTTCCTGCGCATGGCAGAACACCACGGTACCCGTAAGCGCGGCGACGTGATGGCGACCATGCTCAGGGAGTTCCCCGGTATCAACGTGCTGGCCGAGCACAACATCGACTACACGGCCTTCTTCGAAGACACCACGCGCGTGATGGAAGATTACGTGGCGCGTTTCGGTGACCAGATCGACGCGGTCTGGGCCCCGTGGGACGAGCCCGCGCAGGCAGCTGCGAACGTGCTCATCGCCAACGGCTACGACAACAGCACCGTCTTCGTCACCGCGATCGACGGGCACCCGCAGGCGATCGACTACATCCGCCAGGAAGGCAACCCCTTCTCGGCCACGGTCGCGCAGCCGTTCGAGCTGATGGGTATCACCATCGCCGACTACATCGCGGCGATCCTCGTCGAGGGTCAGAGCGTCGAGTCGGTCATCCACTCGAACACCGTGTACCTCAACGCGCCGCTGATCACGCGCGCGAACCTCCCCTCGCCGGACATCTACCCCTGGCAGGTGGACTGATCGGCCCTGGGGTTGAACTGCCCCCCACTCGGGGGCGCTGACGATGAGGTGTACCGCCGCCACCCGCGGCGGTACACCCGCCCAACCGGAGGCACGGAAGTGCACTTGCAGGTCGAGAGCGTCACGAAACACTTCCCCGGCACCCAGGCGCTGCGAGGGGTCGACCTCAGTGTCGTCCCCGGGAGGGTGCACGGCATCGTCGGCGAGAACGGCGCCGGCAAGAGCACCCTCGTTCGCATCATCGCCGGCGAGATGGCGCCGACGAGTGGGACGATCGTCGTGGACGGTCAACAGCGTGAGTTCCGCTCCCCGCTCGACGCCCTGCGAACGGGCATCGCGATCGTCTCGCAAGAAGGCAACCTCATCCCGTATTTCACTGGCGCGGAGAACATCTCTCTCGGTAGCGAGACCCGCTTCGCCGGCGTGTTCATCGACCAGCGACGCGTTCTGGCCGAGGCGAAGGCGCTCGCCCGGCACCACTTCCCTGGGTTCGACCTGTCGCTGGACACCGTGGTCTCGGATCTACCTCCAGAAGACCTCAAGCTCATCGAGATCCTGCGCGCGCTTCGCCGCGAGGCCCGTGTGCTGATCCTCGACGAGCCGACGGCCACCCTCCAGGCGACGGCCAAGACGATGCTCTTCGACGTCATCCGGCACCTGAAGACGCAAGGCATCGCCGTCATCCTCATCAGCCACTTCCTCAACGAGATCCTCGAGCAGAGCGACGACATCACGATCATGCGAGACGGCAACGTCGTCGGTACCGGCCCAGCCGACCGGTTCGACGAGGCCGAGGTGATTCGGCTGATGATCGGTAGCACGCTGGAGCTGCGCCAGCACGCGCACACGTTGGACGTGCGTCCCGCAGGTGCGGCGCCGCGCATCGAGACGATCGGCCTCTCCGGCAAGGGGTTCGAGGACGTGGACCTCACCGTCCAGCCGCGTGAGGTCGTGGGGCTCGCCGGCCTCACAGGTGCCGGCCATCGGGCGTTCGCCGAGGCGCTGTACGGTGTCGAGCCGGTGCATGCGGGCCGCATCGTGATCGACGGCCACGAGGTCCGCATCGGCTCGCCGACGCGTGCGCGCGACGCAGGCATCATCCTCGTCCCGGACAGCCGCATGGTCAAGGCGCTGTTCGCAGAGTGGACGGTCAAGGAGAACCTCAGCGTCGGTCATCTCGGAGACGTGGCGCCCGCCGCTGGGCTCATCCGAGGCGGCCTCGAGACCAAAGCGTCATGGAGCGTCGTCGACAGCCTGAGCATCCGCACGTCGGGCGGCGACCAGCGCATCGAGGAGCTCAGCGGCGGGAACAAGCAGAAGGTCTCCATCGGGCGGTGGCTGTTCTCGCCACACCGCATCGAAGCGTACGCGTTGTGCATCTTCATCGAGCCGACCGAGGGCGTCGATGTCGGCGCCAAGTCGGAGATCCACAACATCATCGCGGACATCGCGGCGAGGAACGCCGCGGTGCTGTTGATCTCCAGCGATCTGTCCGAGATCAGAGCGTTGTCCCACCGGGTCGTGGTGTTCAGCCGCGGCAAGGTGGTCGCCCGTTTCGATCACGACACCGTCTCCGACGAGGCCGTGTCGACCGCGATGGCCGAAGGTCGCACCGCGAAGGGGAGAGCATGACGACAACCACCGTGGCCCGCGGACAGCCGAAGACGCGCGTTCGCGCCTTGTACCGCTACAGCACCCTCCTGGCACTCCTCATCATGATCGTGGTCTTCTCGCTGACGATCGAGCGCTTCCTGACCGCCCGAAACATCGTGAACATCGTCCAGCAGATCTCGATGCTGACCATCGTGGCCGTGGGGCTCACATATGCGCTCGCCGCACGCGAACTAGACCTCTCGGTCGGAAACGTGGCAGGCTTGGCCGGCATCGCGGCGACGCTGGCGCTCGTCAACGGCGTGCCGCTGCCACTCGCCGTCCTGATGGGACTCAGCGTCGGGCTGGCCTTCGGCATCGTGAACGCCGTCATGGTCACGGTCGTCGGGATCCCCTCCCTGATCGCGACGCTCGCGGCAGGGTCGATCGCATACGGGGTGAACTTCTGGATCTCGGGCGGTCGCGCCATCTACGGCGGGTTGCCTGCCACCTTCACCAACTGGGGGCAAGGTACCTGGGGCATCGTGCCCATCGTCGCTGTGATCATGCTGGCCTTCGTGGCGCTGTCGTACGTCGTCCTCAACCACTCGGTCACGGGACGCTACCTCTACGCGGTCGGCGCGAACGTCGCCGCAGCCCGCCTCGCCGGCGTCAAGGTCAGGTTGTACAAGGGCTTGGGCCTGGCGATCTCGGCGGTCTTCGCTTCGTCGGCGGGCATCTTGCTCGCAGCGCGCCTCGGATCGGGGCAGCCCGGCGCCGGTGAGCGATACCTCATGGATGGCCTGGCGGCGGTGTTCATCGGCATGACCATGTTCCGGCCGGGCGTCGCCACGGTCGCGGGCACGGTCTTCGGAGCGCTGTTCATCGGCGTCCTCAACAACGGGCTGAACCTGCTCGGGTTGGATTTCTTCGTCCAGAACATCGCCAAGGGCGTTCTGATGCTGCTCGCCGTGTCGATCGTGTCGCGGCAGACCACCGTACGGCTCCTATGAGAGTGGAGGGACACATCGCCATGCCTCAACACACGTCACCACCCCCCGAGACACGGGTCGCATTGCTCCGGACGATGCTGCGGATCCGCGAGACGGAAGAACGCATCGGGGCGTCGCACCTGCGCGGGCTCACGGCCGGTTCGATGCTGCACCTGTCGATCGGCGAGGAGGCCATCGCGGCGGGCGTGGGCCTCGCCATGCGCGACGGCGACCTGTTCACCACGCATCACCGCGGCCACGGCATCTTCATCGCGCGAGGCGCCGACCTCGACCGCATGATGGCCGAGGTCTTCGGCAAGCGCGACGGGTACCTGCAGGGCAAGGGTGGGTCGATGCACATCGCCGACATCGCGCTCGGCCACATGGGCGCGAACGCGATCGTCGGCGCCAACATCCCCATCAGCGTCGGCGGCGGCCTGAGCGCCAAGGCCCTCACGCCTGGTGTCGTCAGCGTGGCCTTCTTCGGTGACGGCGCCTTGCAGCAAGGCGTCCTCTACGAGTCGATGAACATGGCGGCGCTCTGGCATCTGCCCGTCGCGTTCGTCGTCGTCAACAACCAGTACGGGATGGGCACGCGGCTCGAGCGCGCCTCGGCCAGCCTGCGCTTCGTCGAGCGCGCCGAGACGTTCGGTCTGGTCGCCCGCGAGGTCGACGGCATGGACGTCGAGGCCGTCTACGCGGTAGCGCAGAACCTGCTCGAGCAGGCGCGAGGAGGACAGCCGGTCTTCCTGATGGCCCACGGGTACCGCTTCTACGGGCACGGCCGCAAGGACCCGAGCCCGTACCGGAGCAAGGAGGAGGAGCAGGCGTGGCGCTTGCGCGATCCGGTGGAGCAGCAGCGCGTGCGGCTGCTGGAGGCTGGCGCCCTGAGCGAGGACGCGTACGAGCAGATGCTGCGTGAGGCACGCGAGGCCTGCGACAAGGCAGTCGCGTTCGCGACGGCCTCTCCCGAGCTCCCGGTCGAGGACCTCTACACCGATGTCTACGTCGAGCAGGAGGCCAACTGATGGCGACGATGCCGTACCGTGACGCGCTGCGGTTGGCGCTGCACGAAGAGATGACCCGCGACGAGCGCGTCGTCCTCATGGGCGAGGAAGTCGGTCTGTACGGCGGCGCGTACGCCGTGAGCAAGGGTCTGCTCGACGCCTTCGGGCCGGAGCGGGTGATCGACACCCCGATCAGCGAGGCCAGCATCGTCGGCGTCGGCGTAGGCGCCGCCCTGACGGGGCTGCGACCCGTCGTCGAGCTCATGTACGTCGACTTCCTGGGCCTCGTGATGGACCAAGTCGGCAACCAGGCGGCCAAGTGGCGCTACATGTCCGGCGGCCGACTGACCGTTCCGATGGTCCTGCGCACCCAAGGCGGCACGGGCCGATCCGCGGGCGCGCAGCACTCGCAGAGCCTCGAGAGCTGGATCATGCACGTGCCGGGCTTGCGCCTCGTGATGCCGGCCACGCCCGCCGACGCGAGGGGCCTGCTCACGACGGCGATCCGCTCGGACGATCCGGTCGTCTTCATCGAGCACAAGGCGCTCTACGCGCTCAAGGGCGAGGTCCCCGACGAGGCCGAGCCGATCCCCTTCGGCCGGGCGCGGGTCGCGCGCGAGGGGAGCGACGTCAGCGTCATCACCTACTCGCGCATGGTCCACGTCGCGCTCGAGGCCGCGGAGCGCATGCGCGAGCAGGGCGTCGCCGTCGAGGTGATCGACCTACGGACGCTCAACCCACTCGACCTCGACGCCATCACCGCATCGGTGCGCAAGACGGGCCGGGCGATCGTCGTGAGCGAGGCCCACAAGACCTGCAGCGTGAGCAGCGAACTGGCCGTGCTCATCTACGAGCATGCCGGCGACGCGCTCCGCGCACCGGTTCGACGCGTTGCCGGGAAGGACGTACCGATCCCGTCGGCGCCGGCGCTCGAGCGGGCGGCCGTGCCGTCCGTCGACGAGGTGGTCGAGGCGATCGTGGGAACGGGCCTCGGGAAGGAACGTGCGCATGCATGAGGTGTTGTTGCCGCAGCTGACCGAGACGATGGAGGAAGGCACCATCCGGGCGTGGTTGAAGGAGCCGCGCGCGTTCGTGGAGGCGGGCGAGCCGCTGTTCGAGGTCGAGACCGACAAGATGAACGTGGAGGTCGAGGCGCTCGAGTCGGGTTACCTCTGCGAGGTGAAGGTGGCCGTGGGCGAGACCGTCGCCGTACACACCGTGCTCGCGGTGCTCGCGGACGATCTCGGCGAGTGTCCAGGCTCGTGAGGGGTCGATCGTGAGCGACCGCGTCGAGGCGCTGAGCACCACGCAGCGGGCGATCGGTCGCCTGACCTTGCGGTCCCACCAGGAGATGCCGACGTTCTACGTGCGGGTCCGTGCCCGCGTCGACGCCCTCGTCCAGGGCCTCGCCGAGCGACGAGAGCGTACGGGTACGCGCGTGACCCTCAACGACGCCGTGATCCGAGCGGTCGTCGTCTGCTTGGAGTCGCATCCGAACCTCAACGCCACGGTCGTCCCGGGCGGTGAGGAGGTCACGCTGCACGGCGAGGTCCGCGTCGGCGTCGTCACGGCGACCGAGCGCGGCCTGATGATCCCCTCGATCCCCGCCAGCGGGACGACGAGCGTGGGGGCGATCTCGTCGCACGTGTCGCAGATGCGCGCGCTCATCGCCGCCGGCACGCTCAAGGGGGCCTACCTGGCACCGCCGACGTTCACCGTGTCGAACCTCGGCATGTTCGGCGTCGAGGAGTTCACGGCCATCATCCCCGGCAAGGGGGTCGCCGTGCTCGCGTTGGGGGTGGCGTCAGAGCAGCCGGTCGTCGACCAGGGAAGCATCGTGATCGGCACCGTGATGACGATGACGCTGACGGTCGACCACCGCTGGGTGAACGGCGTCGACGCGGCGCGCTTCCTCGGCGACATGAAACGCATCCTCGAAGTGCCTCCGCTCGACTTCTGGGAGTGAAGGGGACCATGGGACACCAACCGTTCGTCATCGGCATCGATGGAGGTACGGAGAGCCTCCGCGTCGGCGTGTACTCGCTCACGGGTCGACCGCTCGGGTTCGCAAGCGAGCCGTACGCGACCACCTTCCCGCACGCTGGGTGGGCCGAACAGGACCCCGAAGCGTGGTGGGCGTCGCTCCTGAAGGCGCTGCCGGAGGCACTGAGCGTCGCCGGCGTCGAGCCGTCGGAGGCCATCGGGATCGGCCTCGATACGACTGCATGCACCATGGTCTTCCTCGACGAGGGCATGCGGCCGCTGCGGCCCGCCATGCTGTGGATGGACGTCCGCTCCAGCGACCAAGCGAGACGCGTGAGCGCCTTCCAACACGACGCGCTCAAGGTCGCAGGCCAAACGACCATGTCCGCCGAGTGGATGCCGGCCAAGACCCTGTGGGTGAAGGAGCACCAGCCCGACGTCTACGAACGCACGGCGCACCTGTGCGAGTACGTCGACTACCTCGGCTTCCGCCTCACGGGCGACCTCACGGCGAGCCTCAACACCACCAGCATCCGCTGGCTGTACGACGCCGACTCGGTTGGCTGGCAGCGCGACTACTTCGAGCGCATCGGGCTCGGTGACGTCGTCGATCGGTTCCCGGCCCAGGTGCTGCCGATGGAGGCCGTCGCAGGTACGCTCACGGCCGACGTCGCCGAGGCAACCGGTCTGCCGGTCGGCTTGCCGGTGGCGAAGGGCGGAGCCGACGCGTTCGTCGCGATGCTCGGCCTGAACGTGGTGGCGCCAGGCCGAGTGGCACTCATCACCGGGTCGTCGCACCTGCAACTCGGCCAGAGCGCGTCGCCGCTCCACGTCAAAGGCCTCTTCGGCACCTACGCGGACGCCGTGGTGCAGGGCGAGCACACGTTCGAGGGCGGCCAGATCTCCACCGGCTCGATCATGCGCTGGTACTGCTCGAACCTGCTCGGCTTCGGCAGCGAACTCGACATCAGCCAGCTGATCGAGCGCGTCAGCCAACGCGCGGCCGACGTGCCACCCGGGTCCGAAGGCCTGATCCTACTCGACTACTGGCAGGGGAACCGCACCCCGCACGTCGATGCGAACGCTCGCGGCGCGATCTGGGGCCTGTCGCTGAGCCACCGCGCGGAGCACGTCGCCCGCGCGATCATGGAAGGGGTGGCGTTCGGCACCGAACGCATCTTCCGGGTCATGCGCGAGCACGATGTGCCGGTCGACCACGTCGTCGCCGCCGGCGGCGCGACGAAGTCGCCTCTCTGGATGCAGATCCACGCGGACGTGGCCAACGTGCCCATCCACCTCACCGAGGTCGCCGACGCGGCGACCCTCGGGTCCGCCGTGCTCGCGGCGGTCGCGGGCGGCGCCTACGGCTCGATCGTGGAGGCGAGTGCGCAGATGGTCCGCGTGGCCACGACCGTCGAACCATCGGCGACGGCCCACGCCACCTACGCCGACTTCTACGAGCTGTACTGCGAGACGTACGAGCACCTGGGCCCGTTGATGCATCGCCTCACTGCGCTGGTCGCCGCGAACGGAGTGCAGCACGAGACGTCGAGCGACGAACTCGTGGGCGCATGACCGTGGACCGCGCGGCGCACGACATCACCCTGGAGGGCCGCATCGCCCTCGTCACGGGGGCGGGCAGCGGCATCGGTCGCGAGACCGCGCACGTCTTGGCGCGCGCAGGCGCCTACGTGCTCGTGAGCGACGTCGACGCCGAGCGGGCGAGCAGCGCCGCAGCCGAGGTGCGTGCAGCGGGAGGGTCGGCAGAGCACCACGTGCTGGACGTGCGCGATCGGAGCTCGGTGCGCACGCTCGTCGGCGCCCTGATCGAACGCCTCGGGGCGATCGACGTCCTCGTCAACAACGCCGGCATCGTCGCGAACACGGCGGCCGCGGACGTCACCGAGCGCGAGTGGCGCGAGGTGCTCGAGGTCAACCTCCACGGCGTGTTCTGGTGTGCGCAAGCGGTGGGCGCGCACATGCTCGAGCGGGGCGCCGGCGCCATCGTCAACGTCGCGTCGATGGCGGGCATCGTCGCGCTCGATCCCCAACCGCAGGTGCACTACAACGTATCGAAGGCGGCGGTCATCATGCTCACCCGCTCGCTCGCGGTGGAGTGGGCGCCGCGGAACGTACGCGTCAACGCCGTGTCCCCTGGCTACATCGGCACCGAACTCACGAAGCGAGGCCTCTGCAACGCCGCGTGGGCCGAGCGCTGGATGGCGCGAACGCCGCTCGGTCGCGTCGGTACCCCACGCGACGTCGCCAACGCGGTGCTGTACCTCGCGTCCGACGCCGCGTCGTTCGTCACGGGCGAGAACGTCGTCGTCGACGGTGGCTACACCGTGTGGTGAACGCGGTGGGCACGACGCGGCACGTCGTGGTCGAGCCTGGCGCGTCGGTGTCGCTGCCCGCGCTGCTGTCGTCGTGCTTCGGCTCAGACGTCGCCCTTCTGATCGCCGACGAGCGAACGTACGAGGCCGCCGGCATGGCCGTCGACGACGCCATTCGCGCATCGGGGCGCGGCGCAGGGTCGGCGATCGTCCTCCCGGGCACCCCACCGCCGTACGCCGACATCGAGACCGTCGCGCTGATCGAGAGCCAGCTTCGCGAGCGCCACGGCGTTCCGGTGGTGGTGGGCTCCGGGACGCTCAACGATGTGACGAAACTGGCCGCTCATCGGCTCGGGCGTGCGTACGCCTGTGTCGCGACGGCGGCTTCGATGGACGGCTACACGGCGTTCGGCGCTGCGATCACCGTCGGCGGCTTCAAGCAGACCCTGCCGTGTCCGCCACCACTCGTGCTCGTCGCGGACCTCGACGTGTTGACGCGAGCACCGGCGGCCCTCACCGCCGCTGGCTACGGTGACCTCGTCGGCAAGGTGACCGCCGGCGCCGACTGGATCGTCGCCGATGCGCTCGGGGTCGAACCGATCGACGCGCGCGCGTGGGCCCTGGTGCAGGATCGCCTCCGGTCCTGGATCGCCGACCCGCGCGCCGTCGCAGCGGCGCATCCGGACGCGGTCGAGGCCCTGTTCGAGGGGCTCGTGCAGACGGGCGTCGCGATGCAGGTCAGCGCGTCGTCGCGACCCGCGTCGGGAAGCGAGCACCTCTTCAGTCACCTGTGGGAGATGCGCGCCCTCGCGGTCGGGGCGCCGACGGTCGCGCACGGGCACAAGGTCGCGCTCGGCTCGCTGGCGTCGGCGGCGCTGTACGAGCGGTTGCTCGCTCGCGACCTCGCGCGCATCGACGTCGACGGCTTGGTCGCCGCGTGGCCCGACCGGCACGAGGTCGAGCGCCGCGTGCGAGGGCTGCACGCGCAGGAGCGCATCGCCGATCACGCCGTCACCGCTTCGCTCGAGAAGCACGTCGCTCCCGTCCAGCTTCGTCGGCGGCTCGAGCTGGTACGCGAGCGGTGGCCCGTCCTGCGCGAGCGCCTGGCGGCGCAGCTCCTGCCGGCGACGGCCGTGCGCACGATGCTCGAGCAGGCCGGATGCCCGACGGCACCCGCCGCGATCGGTCTCGACGTCGCCGCGTTCCAGGCCGACCACCTGCGTGCGCACACGATTCGGTCGCGCTACACGATGCTCGACCTCGCCGTCGAGGTCGGCGTTCTCGACGCGTGCGTCGCCGAGGTGTTCGGGCCGGGAGGGTTCTGGTCCGGGGGGTGAGCGGGTCGTCGAACAGGAGTCCACGCCGGGCGGTACCGAAGCGCAGCCCGTCGTCACGATGCTGAGTGTGAGATGGCCAGCATCGACACGTTGGTCGCCGCTTGCGCGTACCCCATCGTCCGGTCGTTGCTCCGCGTGATGGTTCCGGTCGCGCGTCGGCGCCGTGGGTCGTCGATGGCCGCGTCGCTACTCGGACTCGGGATGATCGGTGCCTTCGAGGTGTTCCTGGCGGCGCGCCGTGGTGTGGTTCCTGGTGCTGTAGCGTACCTACGAGGAGGCCACGATGCCACAACCCGTCGCCGATCCCGGCCGTCTGATCGTCCTGAACAAGGACGAGCACACCGTCATGTTCGTCGGCTGCGCCTCGGGCGACGTGCTCGCCACGATCGAGGTGGCGCGCGACCCGCACGAGGTGGTGGTGACGCCCGACGGCAGCATCTCGTACGTGGTCAGCTCGGTCGGGGAGCGCGTGGCGGTGATCGACAACGGCAGCATGACGGTGCGCGAGACGTTCACGCACCCCGAGTTCGCCTTCCCGCATCACGTCGACTTCGATACCGACGGGAACCTGTGGTTGGCGTCGACGCTGGCGAACAAGGTGTTCGTGTTCTCGCGTCCGGACCACGCGCCGCTGGCGGTGATCCCCACGGGGCAGCACTCGAGCCACATGCTCGCCTTCACCCCCGACCGGAGCCGGGTCTACGTGCCGAACATCCGCTCGAACTCGCTCACGCTCATCGATGTGGCCGAGCGGCGCGTGTTGCGGCACGTCCTGGTGGGGAAGGGGCCGGAGGGCGTGGCGGTGCACCCGGGCGGCGAGTTCTTGTACGTGGCCGCTCAGCACGAGGACGTGGTGCAGGTGATCTCGACGAAGACGCACGAACTGATCGCGCGCGAGAGTGTCGGTTCCATGCCGGTGCGCATGGCCTTCTCGCCCGACGGTCGCTATGCCTTCGTGCCGAACCGCTACTCCAAGGACCTGTCGGTGATCGACACCGACCGGCATCGCGAGGTCAAGCGCATCCCGATCGGTATCTGGCCCGGCGGCGTGGTGTTCGAGCCGAGCGGCCGCTACGCCTACGTGGCGAACAACAAGACGAACGACGTGTCGGTCATCGACGTGGCGTCGCTGTGGGAAGCGGCCCGATACCGGGTAGGGATCCATCCGGACGGCATCGGGTACGTTCCGGCGTAGGGCGACGCCTGCCCGCGCTCCGCGGAACGTGCGTCACTGCCGCAACCGGCCGAGCCTGGGCGGGACCTCACCCAACTCGCGCTCGAACCGCTGCGAGAGCCTCTGGGCCACGGTGCGGGCGGCCGCCTCACCGTCGACGGAGCACGTGGCTCGTACCAGCTGCTCGTTGAGCGTCTCGTCGAGGGGATCGAACGCCACGAGCTGGTCGGCGAGTTCGAGGCGGCGTTGGTGGTCGCCGCGCGCTCGCAGCTCCTGGATCACCGCGATGCCGAGACGGCGGAGCGACCACACGACATCCTCGCGGACGTGGCTCGCCCACTCGCTGTCGGCGTCGGGTAGGAAGGGCCCCCGGTAGAGCCGGAGCGCTTCGACGAGGCCGGTCTCGCCTCCGGCGGCCACTGCGTGCCGCAGGCGCTCGATGTCCGCGTGGAGTTCCAGACCTTCGCAGCGGACGCGGTAGGTCCGCTCGTGCTGTCGAAACGGGATGCTCAGCCCGGGCACGGCGCGCGCCAGTTCGTAGCGCACCTGGTGGACGTAGCTGCGTGCGTGCGGTGCGTCCCGGTCGGGGAACAGATCGAGCAGCAGCTGATCCAGCGTGGTGTCGGGGTTCGCGAGCAGGTACGCGAGCACCTCGAGGCTGCGTCGGAGGTCGAGCCGGACGCGCCGGCCGTCGAGCCGTAGCTCGGCCGACCCCAGCGTGCGGAGTTCGAGCGGCACCGGCTCGGCATCGCTCACGCGGCGCAGGTCGCCGTACAGCACGCGGGGGTACTCGTCTTCGCCGAGGCGTGCGAGCAGCGACGCGACAGCCGGCACCAGGCGTAGCTCGCGGACCATCCACGCTCCGCCTCCGAGGGCGTGCCGGATGCCGGCCGCTTCCGACAGCGCTCGAGTCGCTTCGCGGTCGCGGCCGGCCGTGAGGTGGGCGGCGGCGACGTGGAGCCGACACCAGCCCTGCTCCCTCAGCAGACCGAGCCGCTCGAACGTGTTCGAGGCCGCCTCGCCCACCTCGACGCCCTCGGCGCGACCCTGGAGCGTGAGGATGGCGCACTCACGCAGCAGCGTCAGCGTCTGCAGCTTCTCGTTGCCAGCGAGGCGCCGGGCGCGGGCGAGGAAGGCGCGGGCCTCGTCCAGCCTGCCGTGGGCGGTCGCGATCGCGCACCGGCCCAACTCGGCGTACGATTCGGTCTCGGGTTCTCGGGCGGCACGCGCCGCCGCAGCCGCGCCGTCGAACTGCTCCTCGGCTGCGCCGAGCCGCCCGCGCATCAGGTGCACCACGCCGGCGACGTACGCGAGGTACGGGCCGACGAGCGGCGCGCGGTCTCGCTGCGCCCCGGCTTCGTCGAGATCGCGCTCGGCCTCCGCGAGCTCCCCGAGGTACGCACGGCACAACGATCGTGTCGCCAGCAGCTGCACGGTGCGCGCCGGGTTGGCCTTGGTGAGCGCTCGCGTGAGGTAGTCGACCGCCTGGCGGTCGAAGCCACGGTCGGCATACGCCACGCCCAGCGCGTGACCGACGGCCGGGAGGATGACCCACCCCAGACTCGCCTCGTGTGCGAGGGCCCAGGCACGCTCGAGCACCTCGGTGGCGCCGGTCACGTCTCCCGCCGTGTAGCGCTGGGCGCCCCACTCGCGCAGCGCCAGCGCCCGGTCGAAGGTCGACAGCCGCTCGATGTCGACGGCGGTGAGCGCGCCACGCGACAGGTCCATCAGTCCGAGGTGTCGGTAGGCGGTGGCAAGCTCGATACCGGCCGCGTCGCACCCCCCGGCGCGGGCGCGCAGGAGGAGATCGCGCGCTTGGTGCAACTGCTGCAGGTTGAAGAGGCAGACCCCGGCCCAGCGCTCGTCCTCAGGGGTCGACGTCTGCAACGCGTTGAAGGCGGTCAACCCCTCGGCGTACGCACCAGCAGCGATGCGAGCCAGGATCGGGTGCACCCCCGGACCTCCCCAGCGATGCTGCAGGCGCCGTCGACGCATCACGACGCAGTGCATCGCCTCGAGTGGTCCAGGGTACTCGACGACGCGTGATCGTGCCGCGTCGACCTTCACGCGCGGCACGTGCCCCGTCGGTGGTCCTTCGGCCGCGCACCCAACACGCGCCCAATATGCGGCTCTCCTATGGTGGCCGCACACTTCTCGAGGGGAGGGCGCCATGAAGGGCTGTCGCAGCGTCGCAACGGCACTGATCGTCGTCGTGATCGCACTGATCGGCATCGCCACCGCGGGTCCGGGCACGGGCCTCGGTGGGGGGTTGTAGGACCCGATGGGTCGAGACGCACACGATCTGGATCTGAGAGGAGAGACACATGGCTGAAGCTGAAGAGCAACTGATGATCTTCCCGGATGCGGTGTTCGAGGACGAAGAGCCCACGGCACTGGAGTCTGCGGCCCAGGTCACCGAAGGCTTCGGGGACGAGATGGCATTCGCGCAGGAGATGGAGGCGTGTTGGTCGTTCGGCCCGCTGCGGGCCTGCGCCTCCGTGGTCGGGAGCAGCGAGGTGCGCGTCACCGCGTCGTTGCTCGGCCGGAGCATCCTGTCGGGCACCCTCAGCCCGCGGCGCACGAGGCTCTGTGCGAGCCCGAGCATCGGGCTGGCGAAGGCCGAGCTCTGCGTCTCGCTCGACATTCGGGGCAAGCAGGTGCGCGTCGAGGGACGCGTCTGCGTACGGCGCTGGACCGGCCGTTGGCGCTGCTCGGGGTTCAACTCGAGGCTCCTGTCCTGGTGAGCCACCGCGGGATCGCGGGTCGCCACGGCGCGACCCGTGGTCCCGTCCATCGTTGCCGGCGTGCACGGAGGTCGATATGGCGATCGAGTCCCTGACCAAGCCCGAAGCGACGTTCGAAGCCGCAGCGGCGCGGGTAGCACCGCCGGCGAAGCGTCACGAGGGGCACCATGGTCCAGACGGCGAAGTCCGCTCGCGCTCTGCCGAGGTCTTCACCGTCAGTGGCCGCGGCGAGAGCATCGGCTTCGCCATGGAGACGGTGCTCGGCACGGACGAGCGGAAGCGCGTCCCAGACACCGATCTGAACCCGTGGCGCAAGATCTGTGCCCTGAGGATCCGGGGTCCTGGCGGGACCGGAGCCATCGGCACCGGCTGGTTCATCGGCCCCCGGACCGTCGTGACGGCCGGACACTGCGTCTTCAGCCAGACCTTCTTCGGTGGTTGGGCCGACGCCGTCGAGGTCGTCCCTGGCCTCAACCGGCTGCAGAACCGAAGCCTGGTCAGACCGTTCGGCAGCACCGTCTCGCGCAGGATGTCGGTGCTGGACCGTTGGGCGAAGAGCGACGACCGGGAGCCCGATTTCGATATCGGCTGCATCCACCTGGACGAGCCGCTCGGCGAGAAGACGGGCTGGTTCGGCTTCGCGTCGTTGCCGCCGGACGAGTTGGTCGCCTTCATGGTCAACATCTCGGGCTATCCCTCCGACCTGGGCGGTGGCGACGAGCAGCACTTCGCCAAGAACCGCATCCTGCACGTCAGCGAACGGCGCGTCTTCTACGACGTCGACACGCACGGCGGACAGAGCGGTGCACCCGTCTGGATCCACGAGGAGGAGGGCAGACCGCCGCTCGTCGTGGCCGTACACGCGTACGGGATCGGCGCCACGCCCACCGCGCTCGGCATCGTCGCGAACTCCGCGCCGCGCATCGTCCCCGAGATCTATGACATCTTCGAGGGGTGGCTCGATCGCGACACGCAGCCGACGACCGCCGTGGGATGACCCGCAGATGGCTCCGAGGGGTCGTCGTGGACGGCGCTGACGCGCCGGTGCCCGGGGCGTACGTCGTCGTCGTCGAGGCATCCGTGCCCCTGCCCGAGATCGCGATCGTCGCCGATGCCCAGGGGGGCTTTGCGATCAACCTGCCGGATGGGACGTTCCGCCTGCGTGCCGAGCACGACGGACGTTCGGGTGAGGTCGAGGTCGCGGTGCCGGCGACGGACGCCGTTCGAGTCCAGCTGGGGTGATGCCACAGGCGCCGTGGGTCTGCGCCGCGTCACTCCACGCAGGCGACGCCCTCCTCGCGGATGTCGCGCAGGCGCGCGGCTCCGATGCCGGGGACGCGGAGCAGGGCGTACAGGCTCGGGAACGGGCGGAGGCGCTCGATCTCGCCGGCGCGCTCCGGTCCGACGTGGACGATGGACTGTAGCAGCTCGTGCGGCGCGGTGTTGAGGTCGATGCAGGCGTCGCCCGTGACCGTGGCGTCTGGCTGGTATGCGCCGTCGTTCGCGCCGGCTCCGGGCGATGGGACGCGCTCGGTGCGCACGCTGAAGCTGCCGTCCGGCGCCGCCTGGATCACGACGGTGCCGTGGTGATCGGTGCGGTAGAGCGCGGCGCCGTGGCGGAGGTACATCGCGACGGTGGCGGGGTCGGGGTGACCGTACGGGTCGTCGGCACCGACGCTCGCGACGACGACCTCGGGTCGCAGCCGCGCGAGGGCCTCGTCGGTGTCGCCGTGTGCGCTGCCGTGGTGCGAGGCCTTGTGGACGTGGACGTCGCGGAGCTGTTCGGGGACGGTGTCGATCCACCACTCGAACAGGCGCGGCTCGGCGTCGCCGGTCAGGCTGGCGCGGAACTGGCCGTACTCGATGACGATCCCGACGCTGTTGTCGTTGTGACCCCAGGCGCTCTCGCGCGGCGGGGGGAGGACGTGCAGGCGCACGTCGCCGAGCGTGAGCGTGCGAGCGTTCGGTTCGAGCAGCGCGGCACCCGATCGTTCGACCGCGTCGAGGTAACGCTCGTACGCGATGGTCGTGTGCGCAACGCCGTTATCGAGCACGAACGGTGGTGGGAACGCGTCGATCACGTCGCTCAGTCCGCCGATGTGGTCGGCGTGGGCGTGGCTGGCGACGACGAGGGCGAGCGTGGTCACGCCGTTGGCGAGGAGGTAGCGGAGCATCGCGCCGTCGGCGTTACCGGCGTCGTACACGATGTGGCGCCCGTCTGGCAGCACGATGAGGACACCGTCGCCCTGACCGACGTCGACGAAGTGGATCTCGAGCGCCGCCGCGAGGCCGAGCAGCAGCGCGATCGTGAGTGCGAGGGTGGCCGCGCCGATGCGCGCGGCAATCACAGCTCCAGGTCGCCCGAAGGTGCGCCCGGCAGGCCGTCGCGGCGCTCCTGCATGGCGCGGCGGCGTTCTTCGGTGGCGGCCGCGTCGATCTCGAACCGGACACTGTCGGCGGTATCGCCGTGGGTGGCGAGCGTCCTGAGGACGTCGCCTGCGCGAGCGGACGCAGGGAGCCAGCTGCGTGGGATGGCGACGGACAGGCCGTCGGGCCCCTCGACCGTCGCAATGTCCGGGTGCTCGAGGGCGTCGACCACGTAGCGTCCCGGCGACAGGTGGGGTGCGGGTGCGTCAGCCATGGCGATCCAGGCCAGCGTTGCCAGCGAAGTGAGCAACGTCGCCACGGGTCGTGGCCGAGGATGTCGGCGGCGTGAACGCGGCGGCATGGAGCCAGTGTGGGCGCTTCCGAGTGTGCATCGATCGTTGCATGATCAACAGTCTAGAAGATGGCGATGTGAGCCGGGTCCGTGACTCGGGAGCGGCAGCCGGCCATCGACGGCCGGTGCCGCACCCCTCACCCCAACCGTAGCCGCCACGTGGTGACGCCGTACGGCGTGAACGGCACGTCGAGGCGACCGCCTTCGACGGGTGTCTCGCCGCTCGCGAGCGGCTCCTCCAGCAGGTTGCAGGCGCGGGCGCCGGCGATCGGCAGGCCGAACGTGAGTCGCGCCGTGCCGCGCGCACCGTGCGCGTCGTACAGGCGCAACACCAGGTCGTCGCCGTCCTCGGCGCGCTTCAGGCTCGCGAGGCGGAGCGACGGGGTGTCGCATGTCATGAAGGAGCGCTCGGGGCGCCAGGCAGCGGCCGCGGCTCCGAGCGGGGTGCCGGCGGCAGCTGCGAGCGTAGCGGCCGGCGCTGCGTCGCCGTCCGAGGCGTCGCCCGGCGTCGCCACGACCACCAGCGGGCTGTTGAGGTCGTGCGCTTCGGCGACCGTCCCCGTGCGCCAGTCGCCGGCGTGGGGGTAGAGCGCGTAGCTGAAAACGTGCTCGCCCTCGTCGGCGAACGGGTCGGGGTAGACCGGGGCGCGCAGGAGCGTGAGCCCCAGGGTGCCGCCGTGCGCGCTGTAACCGTACTTGGCGTCGTTCAGGAGGCTCACGCCGTAACCGGCCTCGCTGATGTCGGCCCAGCGGTGGCCGGGCACCTCGAAGCGCGCCTCGTCCCAACTCGTGTTGCGATGCGTGGGGCGGGCCACGGCGCCGAAGGCGGTCTCGAACGTCGCCTCGTGGTGCCGAACCGCGAGGGGGAAGAGGGCGCGCAGCAGCTGCCGCCGGCCGCGCCAGTCGACCCGCGTGACCACGTCGAGCCGCCGCGCGCCGGCGCCGAGCCGGTACTCCTGCACGATGGTGCTCTGGCCGAACCGCCGGACCACGCGCAGGCTGGCGCGGACCGGCCCCGCCTCGACGAGCTCGGGGGGCTGTGAGGCCGCGATCTCGATCCCACTGCGCGCGTAGTCGTGGTCGATCTCCCAGGCTTCGTACTCGCGCGGGACGTCGACGTACGCCCACAGGGCGTTGCCGCGCCCGGCGAGCACCTCGCGCGCGGCGTCCTTGTCGTAGACCGACTCGAGCGTGCCGTCGGCGGCCACGCGGACGCGCAGGTGCTCGTTCTCGAGCTCGTTCGCGCTGCCGCGGACCGCGCCCGGCTGGGGCGCGGCCCGCCCGTCAGGTGCGTCGTCGACGGGCGCGCCATCGTCGCCGGTCCCGCCGAGGTACAGCGTCAGGTACCCCAGCGCCGGTACGAGCACGTGCTCGAGCGAGACGAGCAGCTGCGTGTCGGTGCGGGCGTGGGGCACCGGGGTGCCGTCGGCGAGCGTGAGCTCGAGGCCGGCGCCGCCCGCCGGGACCGGGGTCGCGAAGTGCAGCGGACGCTCGTCGAGCGCGAGGTTCCACACGACCAGCGCACGCGCGCGAGGCGAGCTGAGCGCCCGGAGCGCGCCGTCACGCACCGTCGTGACGCGCTGCAGCGCCTCGCCCATCTCCCGTTCGGCCGTCTCGTACACGCTACGGATGCTCGAGCCGGGGAGGATGTCGTGGAACTGGTTGCGCAGCAGCACGGTCCACGCGTCGTGGAGTGTGTCGTGCGCGTCGTGCGTGTCGCGCGTGTCGTCGGTCCCGCCGAGCGTCGTGCACGTCGCGAGCGTGGCGGCGGCCTCGGCGGCCACCAACTCGTGCTCCAGCCGCCGGTGCAGCGCCTTGGTGCGCGCCTGTGTGGTGTAGGTGCCGCGGTGGAACTCGAGGTACTTCTCGCCGACCCAGACGGGCAGCGCGCTGCGATCGACGCGCTCGAAGAACGTCTCGACCCGGCCCGTCTCCAGCCGCGGCAGGCCCGGCACGTCGCGCAGGCGCTCGAAGGCCTCGAGCATGGCGTCGGTCGGGCCGCCGCCGCCGTCGCCGTAGCCGAACGAGAGCAGCGACTGGTCATGGTGGCGCTTGCCGCGGAAGTGGCGCCAGGTCTCGCCGAGGTCGAACGGCTCGACGTGGCCGTTGTAGCCGCCGTTCGGGTTGTAGAAGGCGTGCGCCAACACCCGCGTGCCGTCGAGGCCCTCCCACTCGTAGAGGTCGTGCGGGAAGGTGTCGGTCTCGTTCCAGTTGAGCTTGGTGGTGAAGAAGGAGGGCACGCCGGCTTGGGCGAGCAGCTGCGGCAGGTTGCCCGTGTAGCCGAACGTGTCGGGGAGCCAGCAGACCCGAGCGCGGACGCCGAAGGCGCGCTCGAAGTAGCGCTGGCCGTGCAGCAGCTGCCGCGCCCACGACTCCCCGGCGAGCAGGTTGCCGTCGGGCTCGACCCACATCCCGCCGACCACGTCCCAGCGCCCCTCGGCGACGCGCACTCGGATGCGCTCGAACAGCGCCGGGTCGTCCTCCTCCACGTACGCGTAGAGCTGCGCGGTCGACTGGTTGAAGTGGAAGTCGGGGTAGCGATCCATCAGGCCGAGGACCGTCTCGAAGGTGCGCACGGCCTTGCGCCGCGTCTCGTCGAGCGGCCAGAGCCAGGCGAGGTCGATGTGCGCATGCCCCGTGAGCCATAGCGAGCCCTCGGCGGGATAGCGTTCCCGCACCCGTTCGACGGCCGTTCGTAGGCCGGCGCGCAGTTCGGGGATCCGCGCGCGCAGCTCGTCGGGCAGCGGCGCAGCGTCGCCGTCGAAGCGCCACCCCTCCCAGATCCCAGCGATCTCGGCCCGCGCCGCTGGCGACTGGACCAGCCGGGCGAGGTAGGCGCCGTTGTCGGCGCGGTCCAGGCCGATGTCGCGCAGGCTGGTCGCGACCACCTCGGCGAGCAGTTCGGCGATGATCGGCCGCTCGCGCGTCGCGAGGTAGACGGCCGCAGCCAAGAGCGCGTCGAGGTCGTGATGGAGGGCGCGGACGTCGGCGTCGGGCACGACGAGCAGCGCCTCGTCGAGCGTCGGATCGACGCTCGGGCGGCCGAAGAGCGACTTCGGCACGGCCTCGACCTCGAGGCGCAGCCTCTCGCCGCCCTCCGCGACGGTCAGGATCGGGTGCTCCTGGTGATACGGGTTCAGCCCGCCGACGCCGCGACCGTCGACCCGTAGATAGCCCTCGCCGCCCACCCGCAGCCTGACGTTGACGGCGTGGCCGCGCCACGCCTGCGGCACCGCCGCGTCGAAGCCGAGGTGGGCCGGGAACGCCTCGCTCGGCCAGCGTTGCCCCACCGCGATGTCGACGGCGTCGGCGACACCGCGCGCCCGGAAGCGGCCGCGCTCGATGCGTCGCGTCCAGCGGTCGCGGTAGGCCGCGAGCTCGGCGAGCCGTATTGTGAGCGTCTGCAGGTCTCGTGTCAACCGATCGTGTTCCTTGTGCACCCTCAACTCCTCGTGATGGCGAGACGCGTTCCACGGTACGCCGTGGGGGCGGCGCGCGTGGCGCGTCCAGGTCGCGCCGGCAGGCTGGTGCCTACAGCCTTCGCACAACGTTCACACGGCCCGGCCTACGGTGGCCTCACGCTCGGAGACCCCGAGACGAAAGGAGCACACCATGCGCACGATCATGATCCTCGCCACCACCGCCCTGCTCGCCGGGTTCGTCATGGCCCAACCGTTCGGCCCGAACGAGGGGCGCGGCCCCGTCGCGACGGCCGAACGCGTCGAGGCGCACGTCCAGGTCCGCGGCGACGGCGACTGCGTCGGCGCCAAGACCATGACGCGAACCGGCCGCGGTGAGGGTGGCCAGGCGATGCTGCAGCGGCAGCTGAAGGCAGCGGACGGCCAGCACGCCACCGGGCCCGTTGGCGCACAGCGTCGGGCCGGCAACCGCTGAGTTCGAACGCGGCGACGTCCACACGTCCC
>SLSM01000046.1 GCA_007130445.1 Trueperaceae bacterium
GCGCCACGGCACCCGCATCTCGTTCGATCTCAACCACCGCGCCTCGTTCTGGGAGGGGCGCGAGGACGAGCTGCGCGAGCAGTTCGCCGAGATCAGCAGCCTCGCCGACGTACTGATCGGGAACGAGGAGGACTTCCAGCTCTGCCTCGGCGTCGAGGGTCCCGAGGCCGGCGGGGCGAACCTGGCAAGCGAGCTCGACGGCTTCAAGGGCATGATCGAGCGCGCCAAGGCCGCGTACCCGAACGTGTCCGTGTTCGCCACCACCTTGCGCGAGGTGCTGCACGCCAACCTCCACCGCTGGGGCGCCATCCTGTCCGAGGGTGAGCGCTGGCACGTGGTCGAGCCGCGCGAGATCGCCGTACTCGACCGCATCGGCGGCGGCGACGCCTTCGTGGGCGGCATGCTCTACGCCATCCTGCGCGGTTGGGAGAGCGAGCGCTGGGTGCAGTTCGGCTGGGCCACGGGCGCACTGGCGACGACCTTCCTGACGGACTACGTCAACGTCGCCGACGAAGACCAGGTCTGGAGCGCCTGGAAGGGGAACGCGCGCGTCAAGCGCTGAGGCGAGGCGGTCTCAACCGCCCCCGAGGTGGCGTGCCGCCACGGCGTCCGCCGACTCGATCGCACCCAGGTCGCGATACACGGCGATGGCTTGTTCGGCTCGTCGCGCCGCCTCACCCGGGAGGCCCTCGCGCTCGGCGATGGTCGCCAGCAACTCGTACGTGGCGCCGAGGCCGTGCTTGAAACCGACGCGTTCGAGCAGCGCCACCGCGGCGACGCCCAGGCGCCGAGCGCCGACCAGGTCGCCCTCCGCCATGTGGACGTCCGCGGCGCTGGCGACGAACAACCCGCTGCCCCACGGGTTGTCGAGGCGCGCGAAGGCCGTGAGAGCACCGTCGAGCGCCTCGCGTGCGGTATCGAACGCACCCCTCGACGCCGCCACCTTACCCAGCCAACCGAGCGCGAGGGCTCGCCACCAGAGCGGACCATGCTCACCGATCTCGGCGAGGGCGGCGCGGAAGCGTGCCTCCGCGAGGTCGAAGCGCCGCTGGCTCCAGGCCGTCATGCCATGGCTGACCAGGGTCATCGCACGGCCCGTCGCGCCTTCCGGCGTCGTGCGGTCCCACGCGTCGACCACCGCGCCCAGGACGGCGTCGGCCTCGGCGAGGTCGCCTGCCATCCAGGCGAAGTGCCCGCGCGCGGAGCGAACCACCGCGGCGCGCTCCGGGACGGCCTCAAGCAACGCCTCGGCCCGCGCCACCCAACCACGCGCCTCCTCGATCGCGCTCGTGAGTCGCCAGTACGGCACCATGGCGACCACCAGGTCCAACGCGGCGTCGACACCGGAAGACTGCTCGAGTCCCCACGCCAAGGCGGCACGGACGTTGTCCGCCTCGATCCGCAATCGCTCCAGGCCGTGCTCGAGATCGGTACCGAAGATCGCCGCGCCGGCCTCGCGGGCCACGGCGAGGTACGCGTGGAGATGCCGGTGTGAGGTGTCGAGGACCTCGGAGCGCTCTGCGAGACGCAGGAGCGCGTACTGCCGGAGGAGTTCGTGCACGTCGAATCGTCCGTCACCGCGGGCGCGCACGAGCGAGCGATCGACCAGTGCGAGGAGGTCGTCCTCGGTCGCCCGGGCGACGCGCGTCGCCTCCTCGACGGTGAAGCCGCCGCGGAACACGCCCAAGCGGGCGAAGACGGCCTGCAGCGGCTCGCTCAGGAGGTCCCACGACGCGTCGAAGGCTGCGCCGAGGCTCCGATGCCGCTCGGGAGCGTCGGGGCGTGGCGCCGCCAAGAGGGTCCCACGTGCTCGCAGGGACGCGGCGATCCGATCGAAGGAGAGGGCGTGAACCCAGGTAGCCGCCAACTCCAGCGCCAGCGGCATGTTCTCCACCAACGCGCAGATCTCGCGGATCGAACCGGTCGAGAACGCGGTCCCCGACACGGCGCCGGATCGCGCGGCGTGGTGCGCGAAGAGCGCCTCCGCGGACGCTCCGTCCCGCAGCCCATCGATGACGAACAGCCACTCTTCGGCGAGGTGCAGGCGCACCCGAGAGGTTGCCAGCACGCGCGTGTGCGTGGCCTCGCGGAGCACGGCGGCGAGGCGCGGTCCGGCGTCCATGAGGTGCTCGACGTTGTCGATCACGAGCAGCATCTGCTTGTCACGCAGGTACCGGGCGACGTGGTTGGCGGGGTCGCCGGGCGGCAGTGGATCGAGGCCGAGAGCCGAGGCGAGCGCACGCGACACGTGGTCGACGTCGCGGACGCCTGCGAGAGCGACGAAGCGCGCGCCGTCGGCGAACCCTTCGGCCGTCGCGCGCGCGGCCTCGACCGCCAGGCGTGTCTTGCCCACGCCGCCTGGGCCCAGGATCGTGAGCCAATGGCAATCGGTGTCCGCGAGGCGTCGGGCAATCAGCTCGAGCTCGCCCTCGCGACCGATGAAGGGTCCTGCGAAGCGCGGGAGCTCATGTTCCGTCGCGCGGTCCACGTCGGTACGCACCGGCCGGCGGCCCACGCCACCGGGGGCGGGGAGCGCACGGGACCCCACGATCCGTCCGGCGTCCGCAGGCCGATCCGCGGCTACGGCGTTCGCTCCGGACTCCGACGATCCCTCCCGTATGGCGTCGGCGAGTCGGCCCGTCGCTGGGTCCGGCTCGAGCCCGAACGCCTCCACCATCACGCGAGCGCTGGCATCGAGATGGGCGAGCGCGGCGGAGCGGCGGCCAGCGCTCGCGAGCGCGCGAGCGAGCGAGCGATGCACCGGCTCGTGCAGCGGGTCGACGCGGAGGAGATGACGGGCGTGCCGTAGGCCTGCGTCGAGGTCGTCGTTCTCGAGCGCCGCGCTCACGAGCTCCTGGAGCGCCCCGGCCGCCAGGTCACGGTACCGCTCCGCCTCCGTCGCGACCCACGACTCGAAGCCCGGGCTCACGCCCAACGTGAAGCCCGCCAGGAACTCACCGCGGTACGAGGCGACCGCCACGGCATGGTCCCGCGAACGCAGCGCCGCCTCGAAGGCTCGCGCGTCGATCCACTCGGCATGCAGCGTGACCGTGGACCGCTGCGACTGGAGATGGTCCGGCAGCACACGCCGAAGGCGGTGCAAAGCGCTGCGAAGGTTCGCTCGTGCAACCGCGTGGGGCCGCTCGGGCCACAAGAGGTGCGCGAGGACGTCGCGGTGGACCGGTACGTCCGTGTGCGCGAGGTACACGAGCAGCGCCTCGGCCGAGCGCGACTCGAACGAGGCGATCCGTGCGCCCCCGAGCGAGACGTCGAGGCCGCCGAAGGTGCGGAGCTCGAGCGTAGCCACCGTCAGGTTCTCCACCACAACGCTACCGCAACGCTCTCGTGACGCTCGCGCCCTACCGTGCCTGCACGCGCCGCCGGTTCACGGCGGCCGGACACGAGAGGAGCTCGACCATGACGACACGCACCATCGTTCGGCTCAGACGCGCCGGCTTCGCGGCCCTCACGGCCCTCGCCCTCAGCGCCGCCGCGGCGCAGGGCGCTCCGGGTCCGCGCGCCCCGCTCGTGCCCTGCACGCCAGAGAGCACAGGACCCTGCGTCACCGTGGCGACCTCGGTGGCCGACCTCGTCGGCGTCTGGAAGCAGTACCTCGGCAACCCCATGCTCGATGCGCCGAACCGCATGGCGTTCATCCGCTACCACCCGGACGGCACGCTGAGCCTCGCACCGACCGCCGAGGACACCGCCGCTCCGTTCGGCACGTACCCACGTGGAACGATCTCGTTCGAGGGCGACATCGCTACGATTTCCGTGCTCGGGGACGCAGTACCGCCCGAGTGCCGCACGAAGACGTCACAGATCCACGTGATCAAGCACGGCGACGTGCCGGTCGCCCTGGCGTACGCGTTGATCGAGGACGAGTGCGCCGGTCGCCGAGCCGACCTCGCCATGCCGGTGTTGTGGGTCGGCCCATGATCGACGGCCAGTCGGAGGCGTGCGGTTCGACCCACGGTCTCCGCCTGCGCAGCGTGATCTGAGCCCCGCGCCGGGCTGCGCCCACCGTGTTGGCCACACGACGGGCGCAGCCCGGCATCGCTCGCACCATGCTCCCACGACCCGCATCGGGTCGGCGGACCGGTCGGCGGTCCGACCGGCCTCGGTGCCTCCGAAGGGAGGCCACGATGATCGTCGTACGCGACATCTTCCAACTGCAGTTCGGCAAGGCGAAGGAGGCCACCGTGCTCCTCAAGCAGGGGCGCGAGGCGCTCGAGCGCGACGGGTACCCGGCACAACGGTTGCTCGTCGACGTCACCGGTGACTACTACACGCTGGTGATGGAGAGCACCTTCGACGACCTCGCCAGCTTCGAGTCGAGCATGGCGACCGTGGGCACGAGCGAAGCGTGGCAGGACGTCTACAAGCGCTTCACGCCGCTCGTGCGCACGGGCCGGCGCGAGGTGTTCCGCATCGTCGAGTGACGACTCGCGGGCTACGTCCCGCCGTGCCTGGCGCGGCCCGGGGGCGCTGCGCCCCCGGGCCGCTTTCCGTGACTGCACGGGGCGCGCTGCACGAGCACGGTCGCGTGTCCGTCCGAATCGACCAGCGACGCGCTGGCGGCCCGCAGGCTTCGATCACGCCGCCGGCGTTGCCCTCATGCTGGCAGCGAGCGATGCTCGTCGTCGCGGTCACACCGCGCGCCGGCCTCTTCAGCGGCACGCCAGCGGGGTGAACGCGTCGACGTGATCGGTCGCGCCGAGCCCGGCCACCAGACCACCGCCCGGCATCCACAGACGGCCGTCGACCGGCACGGCGCCCATGCCGTGGCGCGGTACCGGCATCGCATCCAGTGCCTCCCAGGCGCCGCGCGCCGCCGCGAAGCGCTCCACCTCGTCGAACATGCCGCGCGGATCGGCGCGGTTGCCCTCGCCCCCGAGCGCGTACAGGCAGCCGTCGAGCGCGGCGACGGCGTGGCCGCTGCGGCCGGTCGGCAGCGGCTCGGCCGCGACCCAGGCGTCGGTCGCGGGGTCGTAAACCTCGTGGATGGCCAGCGTGAACGGGTCGACAGCGTCGTGGTCGTGGCCGCCCGCCCGCCCGCCGACGGCGTGCAAGCGGCCCGCGAGCACGGCCACGCCGAGGTGGTCGCGCGGGGTCGGCATGGGCGCCAGGACGGTCCAGGTGTCCGCCGCAACGTCGAAGGCGGCGACGTCGGCGACCGAGACGCCGTCGCGCGCGCCCCCAACCGCAACGAGGCGGTCATCCAGCACGTTCGCCGCGAGACCGCCGCGAGCGCTCGGCATCGGCGCCGCCAACGCCCAGGCGTCCGCCGTCGGATCGTAGACCTGCACGGCGTCGGTGGCGTTGGCCAGGAAGGGACCCCTGTACCCTCCCACCACGACCAAACGCCCGCCGACCACGCCCGCCGCGGGGTGGTTGACCGCCACCGGTAGAGGTGCCACCGTCTCCCACGCGGCGTCACCCGGCCGCCAGCGCTCCACGCTCGCCAGCGTGCCGCCGCGGGCGTCGAAACCCCCGATGGCGTAGAGCGCGCCATCGAGCCACGCCGCGGCGATCTCCTGACGGGGCACGGCGAGGGGTGGCCCCCCCTGCCAGTGCTGCGCCTGAGCGAGCGGCGTGAGCGCCAGGAGGCACGCGACCAGCGGCAGCAGAGCGAATCGCGGCGGGAGCGGCCCTCCGGAACGGACACGTCGGTACGGACGATGGTCGAGCATTCCACACCTCCGGTCTCGCCAGGGTACGCGCTCGCCGCGCCGACGGGAGCGGCGCTCAGAACACGATCACCTCGTCCGCCTCGGCGGTCCAGGTGCCGAGTTCCTCCCGGTCGCTGCGGTGCACGCCGTCCATCAGCCCGCCACTGCTCAACCCACGCGCGTCCATGCAGGTACCGCAGGCGCCGACGGCGGCACCCTTCTGGACGATGCCGCGCTCGGTGCCGTACGGCGGGTCGTTCCGGATCAGCAGGTAGTGCATCGGCCCTCCTCGCGGCGTCGTCACGAACGTCGGATGGGGGTGCGGGTGGGCTCAGACCTCGTTCCAGACGGCCAGCGTCGCGAGCGCGATCCCGACGCCGACCGCGGCGACCACCCCCGTCGGTCCCGCCACACCGACCGCCGCGACGAGGAGGCCGGCGAACGAGGCGGTGGTTGCGAGCAGCACGAGCCCGGCCGCTTGCGGGAGCATGCCCGGCAGCAGCAACCGGCGCCATCCGATGCGATCCGCCCACGCTCCAGCGACGAGGTTGAACAGCGCCTTGGCGATCCCGAAGCTGACGATGAACGCCGCCAGCGCGCCGCCCTGCGGCAAGCCGAAGAGGTCGCGCCCCATCAGCGGCACGACCGTGCGCTCCAAAGCGACCATGCCGCCGACGAGCAGGTTGATCAGCGCCAGCAGCCAGAAGGCCGCCGGGATGCGGGCGCCGACCACCCTCAGAGGCCGTCGCCCGGAGCCGGCTCGCGCAGGTGATGCACGGCGCGGGTCAGGTGGTGCGCGAAGGCCCCGACCCACGCCAAGGCCGCCACGGCGTCGTCGACCTCGAACGGGTCGCGCCGCTCGCGCACCACCGAGCGCAACACCAACGCCTTGGACCGGCGCCGCTCCGCCTGGACCGCGTCGAAGCCCTCCAGGACCTCCGTCGCAGGCGCCTCCGGGGCCAACACCGGGCACCAGGCCATCATCGCGTCGACGCCCGCTGCGAGTGCCGCTCGCGCGGACGCCAGCGAGTCGTCGCGCGCCAGCACGGCCACCGGCTTGCTGCGCCCGAGCA
>SLSM01000192.1 GCA_007130445.1 Trueperaceae bacterium
AGCGTGAGGATGCCGGGGCCGTGTCCGGTCATCACCGAGTCGCCGTGGATGCACAACGCGATGGCCCGGTAGCCCTTGCGGTACCCGCGGCCCCAGTAGTGGTCGGCGTCGTCGATGGCGACGAGGTCGCCCAAGCGCAGGGCGTCGATGCCCGACTCGCGCATGTAGGTGCGGTCACCCGAGGTGATGTCCTGATCGACGTACTCCGAGTTGAGCTCGGCACCGGAGGCCATCACCTTCACCGGCAACTCCATCGCGACCGGGACGCGAAGCTTGCCGTCCACCACGGTGATGCCCATGGCGTGGAGCAGTTGCGGGCTCATCTTCTTGAGGTCGACGTTCGGGAAGTCGAGCAGCTTCAGACCCCGGCCCTTGGCCTTGATCTGGATGGTGTCGCCGACGCAGAGGAGGTCGTGCACCTCCGGGTCGAAGTCGACCAGGATGCGGGCGTGCTCGCCGACCACGGTGCCCTTGGCGCCGGCGGCGAGACCGGTGGTGATCACGGCCTCGTTGCCCATGCACGTGAGGTAGTGCAGGGCGTGGTGGACGCCACCATCGCCGTGGTCGATCGAGGCGCCGGGTTCGACGTGGTCCCCCTGCCAACCGAAAGCGGGATCGCCGACGCGGACGTTGTACACGTAACCGTACATGCCGGGGCGCACGACCGCGGTGCCGTCGTTGTCGGGCAGGAACGGCCCGCGCGCGAACGCGGGCGCGCTGATGTCGCCGGCGATGGCGATCTCGACGAGTTGGTCTTCGTTGGTCCTGATCACGCGTACACCTCTCGGTTCGACGCCGGCTGGGGCGTCATGAACGGGCCTTGGCTTCGTCGGCGTAGCGGCGGACGACGGGGGTCATGCGCTCCACGGCCTCGCGCAACACCTCGGTGGGTTGCAGCGTGGTGATGCGCAGGTAGTCGCTCCAGCGCGCACCGAAGCCGGTGCCCGGGAACACCAGCACGCTCGCCTCCTTGAGGAGCAGGTAGGAGAGCTCGAGCGCGCGCAGGCCGGTCGACGAGCTGTCGGCCCAGAAGAAGAACCCTCCGCGCGGGTCGGTGTAGTCGAGCCCCATCGCGCGCAGGCCGTCGCCCAGGATGGCGCGGCGCTCGGCGTAGATCTCGCGGAAGGCGTCGATGCAGGCGTCGTCGGCCTCGGCGGCCGCCAGCGCCGCCGCTTGGCTCACGTTGGCGACCGGTCCGGTGGTAGCGGCCTTGATGGCGGCCATGCCGTCGATGGCGTCTTTCGGGGCGATCACGTACCCCACGCGCCAACCCGTCATGGCCCAGGCCTTGGAGAAGCCCGACAACGTGATCGTGTGCTCGCGCATGCCCGGCAGCGCGCCGATCGAGACGTGCTCGAACGGCGGCCAGACGAACTTCCCGTAGATCTCGTCGGAGATCACCACGAAGCCGTGCTTCTGCGCGAGGGCGGCGATCTTCTCGGCCTCGCCGCGCGTGATGATGCCGCCGGTGGGGTTCGAGGGCGTGACGAGCAGCAGCGCCTTCGTCTTGGGCGTGATGAGCGGCTCGATGGCCGCCGCCTTGAGGTCGAAGGCCTCCTCGGGTTGGGTGGGGACGGTCACCGAGACGCCGCCGGCGTGCTCGATCGCCTGGTCGTAGCTGGTGTAGCGCGGGTCGGGCACCAGGATCTCGTCGCCCGGGTCGAGGAGCGCCGACATCACCAGGAACAGCCCTTCCTGGCCCCCGGTGGTGACCAGCACCTGCTCGGGACCCACGCTCACGCCGTGGTCGCCGCGCGCGCGACGCGCGATGGCCTCACGCAGGGCGGGCATGCCGGCCACCGGCTGGAGCGGCTGCAGCGGCTCGGCCAGGGCACGCTTGGCCGCTTCGACCACGTGGGCCGGCGTGTCGAGATCGGGGTCGCCGCGCCCGAGCGCGATGGCGTCCGGGACCTCCTTGGCCAGGTCCATGAGGGCGTAGCGCAGCTTGGCGCCGTCCAAGCCGCGAAGCTCGTCGAGGGTCATGCGTTCGCCTCCTCGAGGAGCGCCAAGGCGCCCCACTGCGAAAGGTTGGTGGTGCATAGGGTGAGGGCCTGTTTGAAGTCGCGCAGCGGTCCGGCGGTGGCGGCGGGCGCGGCGAGGTACCCGACGCGCCACGCCTCGATCCCGGCGTCCAGGCCGAGGGCCCCGATCGTCACGGTGTGCTCGGCCAGGCCGACGGCGGCCGGGTGGAAGCTGGCCTCGCCGGGCTCGTACACGACCGCCCAGCCGTGCTCAGAAGCCTGCGTCAGCCAGGGGTCGCGGACCTCGGCCGGCGTATCGCCGGTCAGGTACACGGTCACGTCGCCCTCGATGGCGGCGTCGGGTGCCCGCAGGCCCGCACCGCGCACGATGCAGGCGCCAGCGACGCGCTCGGCGTGCGATAGGGCGACGACGGTGCCGCCGACCGGGACGAGTTGCTGCATGGCCACGAAGCGCGCCTCGGTGACCCCGCACGTGATCACGACGCCCTTGCCGGCGTCGACGGTCAGGCCGAAGCGCTCGCTCATCAGCGCGGCGACGCGCTGCCGCAGCGGCACGATCCCCGGCCGGTCGGTGTAGTGGGTCTCGCCACGCTCGAGCGCGGTCACCGAGGCCTCGCGCGCGGCGGCGCTCACCTCGGTGTCGCCACCGTCGCGCGGCGCGGCCACGCTGCCGCGGAGCTCCGCGACGCGCCTGGCCAGCGGTACGGCCAACGCCATCAGATGCCCTTCACGTTCTTGTACTGCTCGAGTTGCTCGGCCGTGTAGACCTGCATGAACTCGATCTCGATACCGCCCGCGTCTTGCTCGAGGAAGGCGACCCAACCTTCGGGGTGCACGTGGCTGCCGGTGACCTTGCACGCCGAGCACTCCTTGAGCGTGGCGCCCTGCGCCTGCGCCTCGGCCAGCGCGGCGTCGATGTCGTCGACGGCGTAGCAGATGTGGTGCAGGCCCTCGCCGCCGCGCTCACGGATCCACGTCGCGAAGCGGCCGTCGGGGTCCATCGACTGCGACAGCTGGTACTCGACGCCGCCGAGGTCGAACACGGCCACGCGGTTGCGCGACTTCGCGAACTCGGTGACCTCGACGTCGGGGCTGACCCCCAACAGGCGCTTGTAGGTGGTGAGCGTGGCGTCGACGTCGTTGACGGCGAACGCCATGTGCTTGACCTGGGTGACCTTGATGTCGCTCATGTCTCGTCCTTCCCCCTCGTCGGCGAGGGCATGCGAAGTGGTGCCGGGCGTCGTGGCGGGCGCGTCGATCGGGGCCGGCGCGATCGAGGCGTCGAGCTTCAGGAGACCACGTGGGTGAGCGCCTCACCCTGACGTAGTCGGGCCAGGTTGGAGAACGTGCCGCGCGCCTGCTTCATGTGGGCACCGCCGGAGCCGCCGCCGAGATGCGGCGCCAGGAGCGAAGCTGGGTCCCCGTCCTCGGGCGCGTGGAGAGCGACGCCAGGGGCGTACGACGCGTAGAAGGCGAGGTTGGCTGGCGTCGTCGGACCGAGGATGACCGCGTGCATGGACACGTCCTTTCGCATCGGCGCGCGCCGCCGGGCCGAAGGGCCCGACGGAGCACGCGCTGGGGTCGTACTAGACCTGGCCGCGCAGTCGTGGGTCGAGCGCATCGCGCAAGCCGTCGCCGATGAGGTTCACGGCGAGCACCGTGACCATGATCGCCAGGCCGGGGAACGTCGCCACCCACCACGAGCGCCTCAGCACGCCGCGGCCGTCGCTGATCAGCAGGCCCCACTCCGGCGTCGGAGGCGCCGCCCCCAAACCGAGGAACGACAGGGCCGCCACCGACAACACGGCGCTGCCGAGGCCGAGCGTCGCGAGCACCAGCACCGGCGCGAACACGTTGGGGAGGATGTGCTTCCCCATCACGGCGAGATCGCCTGCGCCGTTGGCCCGAGCCGCCTCCACGTACGGGAGTTGCTTCGCCGACAGCACCGATGCCCGCACCACACGGGCGTACTGCGGCATCGAAGCGAAGCCGACCGCGATCATCACGTTGGTGAGGCTCGGTCCTAGGGCGAAGACGATGGTGATCGCGAGCAAGATGCCGGGCATGGCCAGGACGAAATCCATGAAACGCATCAGGACGTTGTCGACCCAGCCGCCATAGAAGCCGGAGACGAGCCCGAGGAACGTGCCCAGCAGGGCGCCGATGGCGACGGCGATGACCCCGACCTGGAGCGAGATGCGCCCGCCATAGATGACGCGCGTGAAGATGTCGCGGCCGTTGCGATCGGTCCCGAACCAGTGTTCGGCCGAAGGCGACTCGAAGCGTGCGCTGAAGTTGGGCTCGATCGGGTCGTACCGCGTGATGAAGGGGGCGAACACGACCATGGCGATGAGGATGGCGAACATCGTCGTGCCGACCAGTGCGCCGCGGTTGCGCCGGAACTCGCGCCAGAACATCTGGAAACGCGTACGGTACGCGCCGTTGGCGGCCTTCGCGTCGCCGCTCGTCGTTGCGACGTCAGCCATGGCGGTCTCCCTCGCGCGTGGTGGTGGCATGGCGATCTGCCCTCATGTGTACGTGATCCGCGGGTCGAGGACGCCGTAGGTGAGGTCCACGATCAGGTTGACGAGCACGAACAGCGCGGCCGTCACGATGATCCCGCCTTGTACCAAGTAGAAGTCGTGGGCGAAGATCGCCTTGATGATCACGTTGCCGATCCCCTGCCGCGCGAAGACGATCTCGATGATCACCGAGCCGCCGAGCAGGAACCCGAAGTTGATGCCGACCACGGTCACCACGGGGATCAGCGCGTTCTTGAGCGCGTGCCTGTTGATGACGCTGCGCTCGGCCACACCCTTGGCGCGTGCCGTGCGGACGTAGTCCTGGCCGAGCACCTCGAGCATCGCCGAGCGGAAGAGCCGTGCCAGCAGGCCGGCGAACGACAGCCCCAGGGCGAAGGCCGGCAGTACGACGTGCCAGAGCGTGTCAGAGCCTTGGACGGGGAACCAGCCGAGGTTGAGTGAGAACACGAAGATAAAGATCAGACCGAGCCAGAAGTTCGGCATGGAGAGCGCGAGGAGCGAGACGATCATGCTGATGCTGTCCCACCAGGTGTTGCGCATGACCGCCGCGGTGATCCCGAAGATCGCGCCGAACAAGACGCCCACGATGGTCGCGGCGAGCGCGAGTTCGATCGTCTTGGGCAGCTGCTCGAAGATCTGCGGCAGTACCGGTCGGCGGCTGAACAATGAGTTGCCGAAGTCGCCCTGCACCGCATTCGCGAGGAAGCGTCCGTACTGGACGAGCATCGGGTCGTTCAGGCCGAGCTGGTCACGCAGTTCCGCCTCTTCGCGGGCCGACGCACCGAACTCCGAGAGCATGATCGTGACGGCGTCCCCGGGCAACAGGTGCAGCATGAAGAACACCAGGCTGCTGACGCCGAAGACGACGACCAGGGCGGCCAGCGTCCTGTTGAGGATGTAGCCGATCACGGCGAGTGTGTCAGGGGCATGGGCGAGTCCCTCGTCGATCGAAGGTGGCGTGGTGGGCGGAGGCCGCGGCCTCCGCCCACCACGCTGCGACAGGAACGGTCAGTCGCGCTCGTAGAAGTTCAGCAGGTAGCCGAACCAGCCGGTCGCATCGGCGGGGTCCCAGCCATCGATGCCCTCGTTGGCCGCCACGAGGATCATGACGTTGTAGAGGGGCACGATCGTGGCGTCGCCCATCAGGATGTGCTGGAGCTCGGAGAACAGCTCGGCGCGAACGTCCTGATCGGTCTCGGCACGGGCCAACTGGAAGATCTCGGTGACGCGGTCGTTGCAGTAGTGGGCGAAGTTCCAGCCGCCGCCGATGTTCTCGCAGCCGTAGCGTCCCTGCAGTGCAGACGGATCGACGCCGCCCCACTGCGACCACACGACGTTGTGGAGGCCCTCTTGGGCTGTGCCCTGCTGGGCTGGGTTGTCCTGGACCAGCACGTTCACCTGGATGCCCTGGCGACGCCACTCCGCCTCGAGCACCTCGGCCTGGCTGGCCACGCCGCTCAGCGTCAAGTACTCGATCGTGAGCCGCTGGCCGTCGCGCTCGCGGAATCCCGTGGCGCTGTTGAGCGTCCAGCCTGCCTCGTCGAGCAGTTCGCCGGCGCGCTCGGGATCGTACGGGTACATCTCACCGGCCGAGGCGTCGTACCCGAAGGAGAAGGTCGACATCACGCCGCCGGAGGGGTTGTAGATGCCCTCGAAGATGACGTCGCGCAGCAGCTGCGAGTCGGTGGCGTGGACGAGGGCTTGCCGAACGCGCACGTCGTCCGTGGGCGACTTCATCACGTTGATGAACAGCCCGGCGGGCGGGTAGCCGAGGCGCTCGTAGCCGTGGGTCTCGAAGTTCGGGTTCGCTTCGAAGTCGAGCCAGTCGAAGGCGTCGAGGTAGAGGGCCATGTCGATCTCGCCGCGCTCGAGAGCGGCGGCGCGGGTGGCGTCTTCCTCGATGAAGCGGAAGGTGATGGTGTCGAAGTAGGGCTCGCTGCGGCTCATGAACCCAGGCGCCCAGGCGTAGTCGGGGTTCTTCTCGAGCACGACCGATTGGCCCGGCGTGAACGACACGAAGCGGTAGGGGCCGGTGCCGACCGGGTTCCAGCTGACGTCGTCACCGAGGCGCTCGACGGCGGCGGGCGACATCATGCCCATGCCGTA
>SLSM01000258.1 GCA_007130445.1 Trueperaceae bacterium
GACCAGGCCCGCCGGGCGTCGGCCGCCGCACGGGTGCGCTCCGCCTCGCCGCGCGCATGCTCGAACGCGGCCTCCGCGTCCGCCAGGCCGCGCCTCGCGCGCTCGAGCCCGTCGGCCGCGCCGCTGCCGGCCTCGGCGCGGTGCAGCAACTCGTCCGCTTCGGCCTCGAGGATCTCGAGCCGGCGCGCTTGGCGCAGGTCGGCGAGCCCCACGTCGAGCGCGCGAAGGTCGCGGGTACGCTCGCGCAGTGCGTCCGCGAGGCGCTCCAGGGCGGCCGCGGCACCGCCGGCCCCCGCGCCCGAGAGCAGCCGTTGGACGTCGCTCCCGAGACGATGCGGGTCGCCGCCGAGGTCACCCTGGACGAGCACCGCCGTCGCCATGGCCAGATCGCCCTCGACCAGACCCACCGTCGCGCGCAGCCAGGCCTCGTAGGGGCTGACCGCCAGCCGCGCGGCGGGGTTGTGGACCGTGTCGACGAGCAGACTGTCGCCGCCCGCGTCGTGCCGCCGCACGCGCACACGGTGGCTGTCGAAGGCGCGTTCGACCGTGTAGCGGATCCCGTCCGTGGCCCGGAGCGTCAGGCTGCCGCGGTGCGGGCCGCCGTGCCACGAGCGGTAGCGTCCCCAGCCGGGCGCGGCGGGATCGGCGCGGTGCGGGACTCCCCACAGGGTCGCGGCGAGGCCGAGCACCGCCGTGGTCTTGCCGTGCTCGTTCGGCGCCGTCCAGACCGCGAGTCCCGGCGGGAAGCGCACGTCGAGGTCGCGGTGGCGTCCGAAGCCCTGCAACCGCAGCCGCTCGTAGACCACGGCAGGCGTGTCCGACAGCGGACCCTCGAGGCCGGGAGCGTCGTCGCGACGCGTCATCGCCCACCCGCCAGGGCGTCGAGGCCGAGCCGGAGCGCCCGGCCGATGCGCTCGCGCTCGGCGGGATCGTCGCTCGCGTCCAGGCGCGCGCGCAGTCGTCGCACGAAGGTGCCGCGCACCGTCGGGCTCGCGCCCCACGCCTCGAGCAGCGCCGGCGACACGCTGCTGGTACGGTCTTCGAGCCTCAGGTAGAACGCCTCGTCGCCGCAGCGCTGCGCGAGTTCGTCGAGGTCGAGCGGCGCCGGGAGCGCCCCCCGCAACCGCACCCGCAGCAGGTCGCCCGAGTGCCGCGCGACCAGGCCGAGCAGCGCCTCGGCGACGCCGTCCTCGCCGTCGCAGGCGCTGACGTCGAGCGTGAGGTCGCGCAGCGCGGGCGCGGCGTGGGGGCGCCGCTGGACGCGGACACCGTGGGGGCCGAGTTCGACCAGCGTCCAGGCGTCCGCGCCAGGGTCGTCGAAGCCCTTGCCGCCGACGCAGCCCGGGTACACCGTGAGCGCGCCCCCGAGGCGTTGCTCGCTCGGCGCGTGCACGTGGCCGAGCGCCACGTACGCGTAGCCGGCGGCCGCGAGCGCGGCGCGCGGGAGCGGCAGGCTGCGCTCGTCGACGGTGTCGGCGACCGCGTGGACCAGCGTGCCGTGGGCGAGGAACACGTGCCGGCCGGGTGCGCTCGTGTCGGACAGATCGGCCAGGACGTTGCGGACGTCGGTGACGCCGCCGAGGTACGCGACCCCGTGCAGGTGGACGGTCACGCCGTCGAGCACCAGCTCGCCCACGTGTGCCGGCATCGGCGCGCGCACCAACAGGCCGGGCCAGCGCTCCGACTCGCGCCGATAGACGGAGCGGGCGTACGTGAGCTCGTCGTGGTTGCCGGGGACCGTGACCACGGCGATGCCTGCCGCCACCAGGCGCGCGAGCGCCGCCCTGACGTCGCGCACCGTCTCGCCGGGCGGGTCGAAGGTCTCGAACAGATCGCCCGTGATCACCACCGCGTGCACGCGTTCGCGCAGCGCGAGGTCGACGGCCTCGTGCAAGCGGGCGGCGCGCTGCGCGCGGCGGGCGTCCGCCAGGGCGACCGGGAGGTCGCGCGGCGTCCAGCCGAGATGCAAGTCTGCGAGGTGCAGCAGCCGGGGCATGCGCTCCCAGCCTACCCGTCCGTCGACCCGTCACCGCCCAACACGCGGCGGAGCGCCGCCACCACCGTCTCGGGGGCGAACGGATCGAGCGCGAGCCAGCGCCAATCGCCCATGACGAGCGCGGCGGTCTGCGAACCGGCCGGAAGGTCTTCGGGCGCCGCCAGGGCCACGCCGGGACGCCCCGCGCTCGCCGGCCAGCGCATGACGACGTCGACGGAGCGACCGTCCGGCCCCGGCATCGTCACCAGCAGGTCGACCGGCCTCGGCGCCGCGACGCCGGCGTCGGCCAGCACCCGTCCGGCGCGCTGCCAGGACCCGTCCTCGTCCAGCACCGCCAGGGCTGCCGCCGCCGCGCGCCAGGTCGGTACGGCGTCACCGGCTCCAGCCGCGTCGCCGGACGACGCCGCGAACAGGGGCGCGTCGGCGAAGGGATCGGCCGGAGGCAGCGGGAGGCCCACGTCGAGACCCACCGCCCGGTCGCCAGCGATGCGCGCCTCCCAGAACCGGTCGGCGTCGTCGACGCCGGCCGGCACGCTCGGCAGCGGCGGCAATGCTGGCGCCGCCTGAGCAGCGACCGTCGACCGTTCGACGACCACGCCGGCCGATTCCAGGCCGGGTCCCAACAGCGTGCGGAGGCCACCGCGCGGGGCGCGCGCGGAGAGGATCACCAGCTCGCGGGCGCGCGTCAGGGCAACGTAACCGAGCCGCGCGTCCTCGGCCGCCTCCCGGTCTCGCGCGCGCCGCTCCGCCAGGCGGAACAGCGCCGGCTCGGACCACGGTGCCGCGCCGCTGCGCCAGCGCAGCGTGACGCCGAGATCGGGGTCGACCATCACCTCGTCGGCCGAGGCTCGGCCGCGCCTGGCGAGGTCCACGACCACGACGACGGGCCACTCCAACCCTTTGGCGCCATGGATGCTCAGCAGCGCCACGGCGTCGTCCGAACGCAGCGGCGGGCGCGGGACCTTGACGTCGGCCGCGCGCAGCCGCCGCAAGCGCCGCTGCAGCGCGAACGCGTCCGCGGCGCCACCCTCGAGGCCGCCGACGAGTTCGAGCACCCCGCGCCAGTCGGCCAGGCGGCGCGCCGCGTTCGGCAGGTTCGCCAGTTGCGCGCTGAAGGCGGTGCGGTCGTCGGCCATGCGTAGGAGCTCGAGGGCGCTCGCACCGCGCGCATGCGACGCCCGCAGATCGGCGAGCAGCGCCGCGCCGCGCCGCAGCGTGGGGTCGGCGCTCTCGTCCAGGCGGCGCCACCACGGCGCATCGCGGCGCGAGCCCCGGACGCCCCCTCGTTCGAGACCCGCGGCCAGGACGTGGATGGCAGTGTCCGAGGCCGCGACGAAGGGTCCGCGCAGCAGCGCCAACAGCGAGGGCGTGTCGCTGGCGTCGACGACCGCGGCCAGCAGCGCGACCGCGTCGAGGCCTTCGCGCGTGCCCAGGACGTCGCCGCCGCCGGCGTTGAGCACGGGCACGCCGACGGTCGCCGCCACCGCCTCGAGCGCCTCGAGCGAGGCGCGCGAGCGCGCCAGGACCGCGACGTCGCCAGCGCGCAGCGCTCGGCGCCCAGCGCCGTCCTCGATCGTGAGCGGCGGGTCGGCGCGCAGCAGCGCGCGGATCTCATGGGCGACGCGCTCGGCCTCGGCCAACGCGAGCGCCTCGCCCTGTGCGCCGTCCGCGTCGAGTTCGAGCAAGCGCACGTGCGGCCCAGGGAGCGCGCTCGCCGCACGGGCGGCGACGAGCGGAGCGGCATTCGCGCCGAGGACCACGTCGAAGACGCGGTTGACGGTCGCCACGAGGGCCTCGTGGCTGCGGTAGCTGGTACCGAGCTCGATGCTGCCAGCCGCCGGATCGAGCGCGAGGCGCTCGCGTTCGCCCCGGAACACCGCGACGTCCGCGCCGCGGAAGGCGTAGATCGACTGCTTCTCGTCGCCGACCATCGTGACCGGGGCGTCGCCGCGGAGCAGGTCCAGCAGGCGCGCCTGCGCCGGGCTGGTGTCCTGGTACTCGTCGACGAGGACGGCGCGCCAGCGCCGCTGCAGGGCCGAGCGGACGCTGTCGTGCTCGAGCGCACGCACGGCGTGGACCTCGAGGTCGCCGAAGTCGACGACCTTGGCGCGACGCTTGCGCTCGGTGAGGTCGGCCCGGACGCGCGCGAACGCGGTGCGAACCGCCGCCGTGCGCTCGACCATGCGATCGTCGAGCGGCCCCCAGCGCCACGCGGCCGGGCCGCGACCGTCCTGCCACAGCTCGCGGGCGGCGTCGCGCAGCGTGCGCAGCGCCGCCTTGACGTCGGCCAGCTCGACCCCACCGGCGCCCCAGTCGGACGCGCGACCGGCGGTGGGCCGCAGGCCGGCGAGCGTCTGCCACGCCAGGGCGGCCTCGTCGTCGCCGGCCGTCCCAGCCGACAGCGTGGCCACGGCGTCGAGGGCGCTCCGGCGCGACACCTCCGCAGGATGGTCGCTCGGTCCCGAGGCGGCGCGCAGCCGCACGGCGGCGTCGGTCCAAGCCGTTCCGAGACCGCCGGCGAGCGCGCGCTCGCGCGCAGCATCGAGCTCGGCCCGTAACGCGGTGGCGTCCTTGGCCAGGGCGATCTCCGCCCGGAACGGATCGGCCAGGAGCGTGCGCAGGGCCTCGCGCAGGAGCGAGAAGGGCAGCGCCGTGATCTCGCTGGCGTGCACGGCGTCGAGCGCGGCGTCGAGCGCCTCGGCCGTCCACAACTTGCCGTCGAGGTCGTCGAGCACCGAGACGTCCGGCGGCAGCCCGGCTTCGCTCGGGAAGGCGTGACAGATGCGTTGGGCGAGGGCGTGGATGGTGCCGATCGGGGCGGCGTCGACCTCGAAGGCAGCGTCGGGATGGACGCGGCGGTCACCCGAGGCGAGCGCGTCCTCGACCACGCCGCGGATGCGCGCGCGCAGCTCGTCGGCGGCACGGCGCGTGAACGTCACGGCGACCACCTCGAGCGGCCGCAGCCCACCCGCGCGGAGGTGGTGCAGGTAGCGCCTCGCGAGCATGTGGGTCTTCCCCGTGCCGGCGCCGGCCACCACCGCGACGCTGCCGCGCGCCTCGACGGCGCTGCGCTGCGCGGGATCGAGGCTCACGGTGCCACCCCGCCGGGCGCGCCCGGGGGTCGGGGCGCGCCCGGGGCTCGGCCCTTGAGGTCGAGCCGCGGGCCCTTGCGACACGCCGCCTCGAGCGAACAGTAGCGGCACGCATCGGACGGTTCGACCGGGTAGTCCCCGGCCGCCAGCGAGCGGCGTAGGCGCGCGACGAAGTCCGCCGCCTCGGCGGGATCCGGCGGCTCGCGGGGGATCTCGCGCATCGCACCGATCGACAGGTACCGGGCGCTGGCCACGCGCTCACCGGGGGCGAGCCGCGGCGCGGCCACCTCCAGGTAGAGCGGGAGTTGGAGGTCGAGATCGAGGCGCTCGGTGTCGAAGCCGCGGGCGCCGAGCGGCCGACCGGAGCCGGTCTTGTAGTCGATCACGACGACGCCGTCCTGTGTGCGATCGATCCGGTCGACGCGGCCGACCACCTCGAGTCCGTGCCACTCGCCAGCGAAGCCCGTCTCGAGTCGGAACACCTCGTGGTCGTCGGGGAGGAAGGCCGGCGTGTCGATCAGGACCCTGAGGTGCTCGAGGTGTTCATGCCGCAGGTGCCGCCAGTGGGGCACGGCATCGGCGTCGGTCGCGCGCTCCGCGGCCGCGAAGGCGGACTCGAGCGCGCCCTGCGCGGCGCTGCGAGCGGCCTCGCCGCTCCGGCCCACGGAGGCCTGCAGCGCGAGCGCCAACGCGTGGTGGTAGAGACTCCCGCGGAGCAGCGGACTCACCTCCACCTCCCCCTCGCGCGGCTCCCGCACGCCCCACGCCGACTCCGCCAGCCACCGGAAGCGGCACTGGCCGAGGGTGGTCAGCTGCGAGGCCGACCAGCGCCGCGACGACGCATCGAGCGGCAGCCCGACCACGCCGTCGTAGGCGTCGCGTTCGCTCGCTCGCTCGCGGGTCAGTTCGACGCGCCAGGCGTGGCGTGCGTGAGCGAGCGCTGGGTCGGCGGCCGCGTCGACGGCATCGACCCGGGCGAGGTCGCGAGCGCGCCGCTCGGCGGGCCCCGCAGGCCGAGTGAGCGCCACCGGCCCGGGGGTGGCGCCCAAGGCGGCGAAGAGCACACCGGGCAACCGAGCATCGCGGCCGATCTGCTCGGGGTAGCTGAGCCACAGCCGTCCGGCGGCGCGCCACACCCCCCAGGCGGCCAGGCGCTCGCGCCGCGCCACGTCTGCGGGGCTCGCGACCGCGACGCCGGCCGCACGCAGCGCCTCGCGATCGAACGCGTCGAACAGCGGCGGGTCCTGGACGGGCGCGGGGAACATGCCCTCGGCGGCGCCGAGCAGGAACACACGCTCGAAACGTGCCCCCACCAGCGCCTCGGGCGCCACCACGCGCACACCGACCGCATGCACGGTTGGCGCCTCGGCGCCGGCCATCGACGCCTCGGGCCGCAGGCCGCCTGCCACCAGCGCGTCGGGCACGCTCACGATCCGCAGCGTCTCGCGCAGGCTGCGCACGACGGCGCCGCGGGCGGGCGCGTCGCCGAGCGCGGAGGGCAGCGCGTCGTCCAGCGCGCGCCGCCAGGCCAGCA
>SLSM01000042.1 GCA_007130445.1 Trueperaceae bacterium
AGCGGGTCGCGGGCAGGTACGAGACATCGTACTCGGCGAGGCGAGCGTCGTTCGAGACGAGCGTCAACCCCTCCGAGCGCGCCTGGGAGACGAGCAACCGATCGAACGGGTCGCGATGATGCGATGGCAAGGCCTCGACGCCGAGCGCGTGGTCGATGGTGACGTCGAGCGCGTCGAAGCGGTAGAACCGAACGAGCTCCAGCACGTCGCCCGGCACCTCGAGCTTGCCCAGGGCACGCTTGATGGCGATCTCCCACGCCGTGACCGCGCTGACGAAGACCGTCGTGGTCCCGTCGCGGATCGCATCGCGTGCGCGGGGCCCGAGCCGGTCGTCACGCGTCGCGACCCAGAGCAGCACGTGCGTGTCAAGCAGGAGGCGCGTCGCCACCGGTTCCCTCGAAGGCGTCCATCACGTCGGCAGGGAGGTCGTCGAAATCGTCAGCGATCCGGACGCGGCCCTCCCACAGGCCGCGCGAGAGATCGCGCGGCGTCGTGTCGGGTCGAACGGGGACGAGGCGTACGAGCGGTCGTCCCGCGCGCGCGATGACGACATCGTCTCCGAGGAGCGCGCGGTCGACGAGGCGCGAGAGGTGCGCCTTGGCTTCGGTGATGTTGGCGACCTTCATCGCAGACCTCCGAGCCTCAGGCTACACCAACGGTGGTGATGACCTGGTCAGGTCTGGTCACACGACGAAGCACCGTGGGCACGTATCGATGTCCGAACGATGGCGACACGCTCGCGGCAGCCGTCCCCGTTCGGGTCGACCAGCGACCACCGAAGGCGCAACGCACACCCTGCGCCAGGTAGCGGCGCCCTCATCCGTCGGCGGTACGATGCGCGTGCATGCAACGCGAACCACGCCCGACCGCCGACCCGGCCAGGACGCAGCGCATACGGGCGCAGCTGCTCCAGCTGTTGGGATTGGTCGTCGCGACGGTCGGCCTGGCGGGCTTCTGGCTCACCCGCGACGTGGATCGCAGCGAACTGACCGTGTTCCAGCGCGAGCTGCTCGGGGTCGATGAAGAGGCGACGGTCGTGAGCTTCGTGCTCGCCGGCCGCGACCGGATGTACTACACGGACCAGAGCACCCCCATCTACGGGGCAGGGGGGCGCATCGTCGGCTGGGACTACCGGGGTCCGCGGGGCCTCGACGGCACCCTCACCGATACGATCATCTACGTGTCGGTGGTCGGCGACGTGGCCACCCTCATCGCCATCCCGCGCGACATCTACCTGGACGCGTGGCAGACGCGCGTCAACTCGATGTACTTCTACCAAGGCGCCGAGGGCCTGCGGCGTACCGTCGAGGAGCTGATCGGACTCCCGGTCGACTACTACGCGGTGATCAACCTCGACCTGTTCGAGAACGTCGTGGACGCGCTCGGCGGCGTCAACGTCAACGTCCCGTACCGGATGTTCTACACCGACCGCGCTGCGGGGCTGCGCATCGATCTGCAACCGGGTCCGCAGCTCCTCGACGGCGAGAACGCGGCCGGGTTCGTGCGCTTCCGCGATCTGCCTCGCGGCGACCTGGACCGCATCGAGAACCTCAAGAGCCTCGCCTTCGCGGTGCTGCAGCGAGTCCGCGACCTGAACGTCCGGGCCGTGACGGTCCTGCCGGGTCTGCTCGACGCGGTCTTCGCCGACGTCGAGACCAACGCGAGCCCCGCCCTCGCGCGCGAGCTGCTGCCGCGCTTGGCGCGCCTCGAGCTGCGGGTCGCGACGCTGCCCACCTTCTTGCAGGAGGGATCGAGCGCTCTGTACGTGGATCGGCGCGAAGTCGAGACGTTCCTCGCCACGACCTTCGGCGGCACCGGACGGACCTGGGTCGAGGCCCCAGAGGCCACCCTCCACGTCGTCGATCGAAGCGGCGGCGAGGGCATCGGCGCGGCCTACGTCGCGCGGCTCGCCGCCATGGGCGTACCCGAGGAGCGGCTGCTGCTCAGCGAAGGATCCGTCGACCCGGCGCCCAGTCGCCTGATCGTGACCACCGACCACTGGGGCGAGGCCGAGTTCTACGCGGCGATGCTCGGCGTCGGCAAGCAGCAGATCGATCGGCTCCCGAACGTCGGCGGGCGTGCCGTCGGCATCCAGCTCGTGTTGGGTGGCGACGCCCGGGCGTTCGACGCGGGCCCACCCACCTTCGCCGTCGTCGATCTGTCGTCGACGGAGCCCGATCCCGTGCCCTGAGGCAGCGTTCGGTGCGACGTTGGTCTCGCGGTCCGGCGGGCGGCTCAGGTGACGTGGAGGGGCTCGATTCGGCGAACGTCTTCGTCGATCGCGGCGTGCGCCTCATGCAGGTCGACCGCGCGTTGCAGGTTGAGCCAGAAGTCCGGCGAGTTGCCGAACAACCGAGCGAGACGCACGGCCATCTCGGGGCTCAGCGCGCGACGCTCGCGGAGCAACTCGTAGACGGACTGCCGCGAGACGCCCAAGGCCGCTGCGAGTCGCGCGGCCGTCAAGCCGTACTCGGGCACGAACTCCTCGCGCAGCAGTTCGCCTGGATGCACCGGCCGGCGTCGAAGCCGTCTCGTGTTCGGGATGCTCATGGGTTCCTCCTTCCGAACGCTCTCGTGGTAGCCACAGACCTCGACCTCGAATGCATCGCCGTCCTCGAACCGGAAACGGACTCGCCACTGGTCGTTGATCGAGATCGAATGCTGGCCGGCGCGATCACCTTCGAGCGCGTGGAGTCGGTTGCCCGGTGGAGAGCGTAGATCGTCGATGGTGGTCGCGGCGTCGATGGCGGAGAGCTTGCGAACGGCGCGTCGGGCGATGTCTGGCGGCAACCGGCGCTCGTTGCCGGTTCCCCATACCTGCTCGGTCCGCTTGTCAGCGAACGACCGGATCACGACACGAGTGTCATGCGTCACGTGACACGTGTCAATGTTGTGAAGTGGTCCACGGCATGCCAACCAGACAGTGTTCGAGCGGCTGCCCGACGGGGCCGAGCGGAATCGATCAGGTCACGCCCCACGTGACCGCGCGCGGCGCACACGCGGTCGGTGGCGGCGCCTCTCGTCCGGGCCTACATCACCTTCACGAAGGTGACCCACGGCGTCTCGATGCCGAAGCCGATCGCCCGGTTGACCGGCACGATCGGAGCGTCCGCTCCCCCGCCTCCGCCTGCTCTCAACTCCTTGGCGCCCCAACCTCGTCCGATCTCAACCGTCCGCGCCTTCAGCGCCGTCGCGAGGCCTCGGCGACGATGCTCGGGCAACACGCCGTTGAGGCCGCACGCGAGGCTGGCGTGGATGAACACGAGCAGCGGGCACGGAAGTGCCGGTCCGACCGCGCCGACGCTCACGACGATCGAAGCCGCGTCGTCACCGACGTCCGTCAGGATGTCCGCGCGCTGCGCGACGACCTCGTCGCCACGCGTCGCCACCACGTGCACCACGCGAACGTCGTCCGGCAGGCCGATCTCGATCGCCGTGCCGCTCCCCAAGAGCGCGAGCAACAGGTCCGACGAGATGGCGGTGGTCGCCACCGGTGCCTGTGCAGCGGCACATCCCGACGCGCACACGGCCAACGCGAACAACCTCACCAGCCACGATCGAGCGGCGAACGGGAAGCGCTTCGCAACACGCATCATCGACCCCACTTCGGTGCGTCGTTCGTGAAGCGATCGTACCGCCCTGTAGTAGCGCGAGGTAGCCTCGGCACGCAGCGCGTTGCCCGCCCGATGCAAGCCGCGCACCTTGGTGACCATGGCCCCCGTCTACCGAAGCAAGCCCGACGCCCTCCAGGCGCTGTTCGGCCGCCCGCGCGGGGTGGTGATCGGCGTGATCCACCTCCCGCCCCTGCCCGGTGCGCCCGAGTATCGCGGCGCGCCGATCGACGCGGTCGTCGACACCGCCATCGCCGACGCCGGGCGCTACGCCCGCGGTGGCGTGCACGGACTGATCGTCGAGAACCACGGCGACATCCCCTTCGCCAAGCCCAGCGACCTCGGCCCCGAGACCGCCGCCGTCATGGCGGTGATCACCGACCGCGTGCGCCGCGAGGTGGCGCTCCCGCTCGGCATCAACGTGCTCGCCAACGGCGCGCACCACGCGCTGGCGGTCGCACAGGCCGGCGGCGCCGTCTTCGTGCGCGTGAACCAGTGGGCCAACGCCTACGTGGCCAACGAGGGCATCCTCGAGGGGCCCGCCGCGTCGGCCACGCGCTACCGGTCGCACCTGCACGCGCAGCACGTGCGCGTGTTCGCCGATGTCCACGTGAAGCATGGCGCGCACGCGATCACCGCCGACCGCAGCCTCGAGGAGCTGACCCGCGACCTCGAGTTCTTCGACGCCGACGCGGTGATCGTGACGGGCCAGCGCACCGGCGACGTCGCCGACGTGGGTGAGCTGCGCACCGTGCGCGCCGCCACGCAGCTCCCGCTCCTCGTCGGCAGCGGCGTGACCGAGGGGAATGTCGGCGAGATCCACTCCGTCGCCGGCGGCGTGATCGTCGCGAGCGCCCTCAAGGAGGACGGCGTGTGGTGGGCGCCGGTCGCCGAGGCGCGGGTGCGCTCGTTCATGCGCGTCGTCGCGGACACGCACGCGGCCTGACGGGCGATCGCGCCGCGGCGGCGGGACGCTGCGCCCCTGCCCGTCGGCGGCGCTCCGTCGTACCCTGATGGGATCGACACGCACCGCCGACGGGATCGCCCGAGGGCGGCCCCGCGCACGGTGCGGGAGGGAGCTCGACATGAGGGGGACGCAACGAGGGGGAGCGCATGGCTGACGTGCGCGCCACCGTCGGCCAGGCGATCGTGCGCTACCTGGTCGCCCAACACAGCGAACGCGACGGAGCACGCCGCCGGGCGATCCCGGCCGCGTGGGCGATCCTCGGCCACGGCAACGTCGCCGGACTCGGGCAGGCGCTCGAGGAGCTCGGCGGGCCGCTCGACCTGCCCACCTACCGGCCGCAGCACGAACAGGCGATGGTGCACGCGGCGGCCGCCTACGCCAAGCACGTCGACCGCCTGGCGACCCACGCCTGCACGGCCTCCATCGGCCCCGGCAGCGCCAACATGCTCACCGCCGCCGCCGGCGCGACGGTGAACCGGCTGCCGGTGCTGCTCTTCCCGAGCGACCTGTTCGCCAACCGCCTGCCCGACCCAGTCCTGCAGCAGCTCGAGCACCCCAGCGAGCACGACGTCACGGTCAACGACGCGTTCCGGAGCGTGTCGCGCTTCTTCACGCGCATCCACCGGCCCGAGCAGCTGATGTCGGCGCTGCCCGAGGCGATGCGCGTGCTGCTCGACCCGGTCGAGACGGGCGCGGTCACGATCGCGCTGCCCGAGGACGTGCAGGTCGAGGCGTTCGACTGGCCCGCGAGCTTCTTCGAACCGCGCGTGTGGCACGTTCGCCGCCCGGTGCCGGAGCCCGAGGCCCTCGAGCGCGCCGCGCACCTGGTGCGCCACGCGGAGCGCCCCCTGATCGTCACCGGTGGCGGCACCATCTACGCCGGGGCGACCGACGCCCTGCGCGCGTTCGTCGAGCGCTACGGCGTCCCCGTGGTCGAGACCCAGGCAGGGAAAGGCGCCCTCCCCTGGGACCACCCGATGAACGCCGGCCCGGTCGGCGCCAACGGCGGCCTGGCGGCCAATCGGCTTGCGGCCGGTGCCGACCTGGTGCTGTGCGTCGGCACGCGCCTCGGCGACTTCGCTACCGGCTCCATGACGGCCTTCGCGCGCGACGACGTGCGCTTCGTCGGCCTCAACGTGGTGTCGATGGACGCCCACAAGCTGGGTGCGCTGCCGCTCGTGGCCGACGCGCGCCGCGGATTGGAGGCGCTGCACGAGGCGCTCGCCGGCTGGTCCGGCAGCGACGCCGCGTACCAGGACGAGGTCCGCGACCGCAAGGCGGAGTGGGACGCCATCGTCGACGACCTGCGCGCCCCGGTCAGCGGCCCGCGACCGACGCAGGCCTCGGTGATCGGCGTCGCCAACGAGGTGTTCGGCGGCCACGCCACCGTGATCAACGCCGCGGGTAGCATGCCCGGCGACCTGCTCAAGCTCTGGCGCGGCAGCGACCCGAAGGCCTACCACGTCGAGTACGGCTTCTCGTGCATGGGGTACGAGATCCCGGCGGGCCTCGGCGTCAAGCTGGCGGACCCGGAGCGCGACGTGGTCGTGTTCGTCGGCGACGGCACCTACCTGATGATGAACGGCGAGATCGTCACGGCCGTGGCCGAGGGGCTCTCGTTCACGATCGTGATCAACGACAACGGCGGCTACCAGTCGATCCACGGCCTGCAGCGCAGCGTCGGCTCGCCCTCGTTCCTCAACGAGCTGCGCCATCGCGACCCCGTCAGCGGGCGCACCGACGGGCCCACGGTGGCCGTCGACTTCGCGCGGCATGCCGAGGCGATGGGGGCGTTGGCGCTCGAGGCGTTCGACCTGGACGCCCTGCGCGAGGCGCTGATCGTCGCGCGCGCCAGCGAGCGCGTGGCCGTGATCGTGGTGCGCACCGACCCGGAGCGGCGGGTCCCCGGCTTCGAGGGCTGGTGGGACGTACCGGTCGCCGAGGTGAGCGAGCAGGCGAGCGTGCGCGACGCGCGCGCCGCGTACGAGGTGAACGCGGCGCGGCA
>SLSM01000224.1 GCA_007130445.1 Trueperaceae bacterium
GAGCCGACACCCGTGACGGCGCCGGTCTCGGCCGACGCCGACACCCAGGCCTGGTTCGACACCGGCATGGCGCTGTGGGACGCACGCTGCTACGGCTGCCACGCCGACGTCCCGTACGTGAGCGAGCTGTTCGTCGCGGACGGCGGCCGCGAATACCTGATCGACCTGATGCTGTACGGAGCCCAGGGCGAGGCGGAGATCTTCGGCGCGGTCGAGGTCTTGCGTCACCGCGCGTACGGTGACGCGTTCGACGACGACGAGATGAGCGCGCTGCTGAATCTGATGCTGGTCGCCTGGGGCAACGACGAGGCGCTCCCTCCCGACGCCGTGTTCTACACGCCCGACGAGGTCGGCGCCGCACGCGGGCGCGACGTGCACCCCAGCGAGGTCATCGAGCGTCGCCCCTGGTAGCCACCGCCGCGGGCGCGTGCGGCGGTACGATGCCGCGGTGCCGCCCCTCGAGGTCGCCGGCCTGCGCCCGCGCGCCGTCCTTCGCGCCTGCTACACCGCCATGTTCGTGCAGGCGATGGCGGTCAACCTCACGCCGCTGCTGTTCGTCACGCTGCAGGCCCAGTTCGGCCTGAGTTTCGAGCAGGTGGGGCGGCTGGTCCTGATCAACTTCACCACCCAGCTGCTGGTCGACATCGCCTGCGCCGCCATCGTCGACCGCGTGAGCGCGAAGCTCCTGGCGGCACTGGGCAACGGCCTCGCCGCGCTGGGGTTGTGGGTGTTCGCGCTCGCCCCGTTCCGCTTCGACGAGCCGTACCTGGGCCTCGCCCTCGGCACGGTGGTGTTCTCGATGGGCTGCGGCCTCCTCGAGGTGATCATCAGCCCGATCGTCGAGCGCACGCCGGGCGACCGCAAAGCGGCCGGGATGGCGCTGCTGCACGCGTTCTACCCGATCGGCAAGGTCGTGGTCACCGTGGTGAGCGCGCTCGCCTTCTTCGCGTTCGGCACCGCCCACTGGCCCTGGCTCGTGTTGGCATGGTCGCTGGTGCCCGCGTCCACGACGCTCGCCTTCGCCGGACTGCGGCTGCCCCCGATGTTCGAGGTGGGCCGCCGGGCCCGCGTGCGCGACCTGTTGCGCCAACGCGCGACGTGGGTCGCCCTCGTCGCCATGGCGCTCGCCGGCGCGAGCGAGGTGGCGCTCGCCCAGTGGGCGTCGGCGTTCGCCGAGCGCGGCCTGGGCGTCGACAAGCTGACGGCCGACCTGCTCGGCCTGGGCGCGTTCGGGGTGGGGATGGCCGTGGGTCGGTTGTGGTTCGGTTGGCGCGGCGAGAGCGTCGACCTGATCCCGCTGATGCGCCGCGGCGCCCTCGGCGCCGCACTCACGTGCCTGGCGATGGCCTTCGCCGGCGTCGCCTGGGTGTCGCTGGTGGCGACCGCGCTCGCCGGCCTGTGCGTGAGCCTGTTGTGGCCCGGCGTCGTGTCGTTGACCTCGGCGCGCTTCCCGCTCGCGGGCGCGTCGCTCTTCGCGCTGCTCGCCGCCGGCGGCGACGCCGGTGCGGGCCTCATGCCGTGGCTCGTCGGCGTCGGCGCCGACCAGTTCCAGCTCGCCCCGGCGTGGCTCGCGGGCGACCTCACACCCGAGCAGATCGGTCTGCGGCTCGGCGTGGCGCTCGCCGCCGTGCCGGCGCTGCTGCTGGTATGGGTGCTGGGCCGCTGGCGCACGCACGTGGGGTGAGCTCCGGGCGGCGCCGTCACACCACGAGGTCGAGCCACATCGCCACGAGCAACAGGCCCAGGTAGCCACCGGAGGCCTTGAAGACCGTGATCGCGAGCCGTCGTGTCGGTACCGCGCACAAGCGCAGGTTCAGCGCCACGAAGAGGCCGCCGAGCACGCTCGCGACGATGAGGTACGCCGAGCCGAGCGGCGTGGTCGCGACGACGAGCACGCTGGCGGCCCAGGTGAGCGCCGCGTAGCCCGCCATCGCCCTGGCGGTCGCCGCGATGCCGCGCGTCTGGGGCAGCATCGGCACCGCCGCGGCGCGGTAGTCGGCGTCGCGCGCGATCGCGAGGCCCCAGAAGTGCGGTGGCGTCCACGCGAACACGAGCAGCGCCAACAGCCACGCGCCCGCACCGAGCGCGGGATCGGCCAGCGACCAGCCGGCCAGCACGCCGCAGCTCCCCGCGACCCCGCCGATGACGATGTTGTGGTGCGTGGAGCGCTTCAGCACGAGGCTGTAGAGGCCGGCGTAGGCCGCCGCGCCGAGCGCCATCCAGGCGGCCACGGCCCACCCGAGCGTCACCGCGGCGAGCCCGACCGACACGCTCAGCAGCAGCGCCGCGAAGGCGACGGCCCGACGCACCCGCATCCGGCCGCTGGGAAGCGGTCGGGCCCGCGTGCGCTCCATGCGGGCGTCGATGTCGCGATCGAAGACGTGGTTGAGGGCGGCCGCGCCGCCGGCGGCCATGAACCCGAGGAGCGCGAAGAGCGCCAGGTCGGCGGCCGCAACGCGCGCGTCGGCGACCATCGCGGCGACCACGCCGAAGGCCGTCAGGAGCAGCGTCACCTTCGGCTTCATCAGCGTCAGGTGGTCGCGCGCGCTCGCGACCGGGCCGGCGCGCCAGCGCGCCTCGGTGCGGAGCGTGGCCGCCTCGGCCCGCACCTACCCCACGCCCCAACCGACCCGCGCCAGGTTGACCGAGGCCCAGGCGAACATGGCCACGAACCAGACCAGGAACACGAACACCAGCGTGGTCGTTCCCGGCGCCTGGAAGCGCGTGGCGTCGTGGTCGAACTCGGGGATCGCCACGTCGCTCTCGGGACCGTCGCGCCCGGCGAGGATGCCGAGGGTGCCGACGGCGGGACGCTCGCTGCGGCGGCCCAAGAACACGGTGGCGACCATGATGAGTACGAACATCGCGCCGCCGATCACCGCGAGGATGGCGCCGATGCCGATGAGGGTGTTGGCGAAGGTCATGAGCGGCGTCGACAGGCTCTCGACCTGCAGCGGCGCCAGGCTGTAGCTGGCGTCCCAGCTGCGACGCGACGCGCCGAGCTTGCCGGCCAGCATCAGGCCGCCGATCAGCACCAGCAGCCCGCCGCCGTAGACGTAGGGCTGCCAGCGGGCCAGGCCGAGGAACGAGAGGTCGCGCTGCATCACGAGCGGCACCACGTAGTAGGCCAACCCCATGAAGGCGACCGTGGTCCCGAGCACGACCGTGGCGTGGAAGTGGCCCACCACGAAGAGCGTGTTGTGGATGAGCATGTTGAGCTGCATGGTGCCCATCAGGACGCCGGACACGCCGGCGATGAAGCCGAAGCCGATGAACGAGACCATCAGCGCGGCGAAGCCGGGCTCCTTCCAGGGACCGGCCTTCAGCCATCCGAACAGGCCACGGGTGTGGCCGCGCGCGCGCTGGGCGGTCTCGAGGGCCGCCGGGATGGAGAAGGCGTGGATCAGGCTGCCGAGCAGGGCGGCGTACATGAAGTAGCTCGTGTTGATGATGCGGGCGTGCATGCCGATGCCGGGGTCGACGAGCAAGTGGTGCATGGACCCCATGTTGATCCCGACTAGGTACAGCACGAAGGCGAAGCGGCTGAGCCCCTCGTTCACGGGCCGGGCGCCGGTGGTGATGGCCGCGAGGGCGTACCAGCACGCGACCATCGCCGCGAGGTTGATCTGCTGGGCGCCGTGGCCGAAGCCCCAGAAGAGCGTGCGGTAGACGGCGGGATCGAGGGTGATGAGGCCCAGGGACTGCAGGAGCGCCGGCACGTACGCGACGGCGCCGTGCAGGAGCGTCCAGATCGCGATGATGGCGGCCGTGAGGAGCGCGTACACGACGAGCGGCAGCGGGCCGGCCACCACGCCCTCGCGGCGCGCCGTCCACACCTGGTAGACGAAGTGGCACGACCCGCACAGGGCGCCGACGGCGAACAGCAGGATGCCGACGTAGAACATCGGATGGTTCACCAGCGGCGGGTAGGCGGTGAACATGTTGTTGGCGTGCCCCGACAGCGTGGTCGCCGTGGTCACGACCGCGCCGACGGCCATCAGGCCGGAGTACGTCCACGCGAAGCGGACGCCCTTGAGCTTGGCGTTGATCAGGATGGTGCCGCCGAACAGCAGTGCGGCGATCTCGAAGAAGACGATCCAGAACACCAGCATCAGCACGCCGTGGGCCGACGTGAAGCGGTAGTACAGCTCCGGTGGCAGCAGCGCCACGGCCTCCCAGCGCGTCAGCGCCATGAGGAGGGCGAGGATCCCGCCCAGGGTGAGCGAGAGCACGGCGCCCACGGCGTTGAACACGATCAGGCGCTGTACCGGCGTGAACACCTGGTAGCCGGTGACCTGGCAGACGCGCCAGAAGGCGCCGGGACGATCGAGCAGTGCGCGAGCGGTAGCCACGTCAGCCCCCTCAGTCCGTGACGATGATGCGGCCGCTCATGGCGTGGTGCCCGAGGCCGCAGTACTCGTTGCAGACGATGCCGAACTCGCCGGTGGTGGTCGGGGTGAGGTTCACCACGTACACGTAGCCGGGGAGGACCTGGAAGTTGAGGTTCAGCGGTTGGATCGACATCCCGTGCTGGAAGTCGTACGACGACAGGTAGATGCGGACGCTCTCGCCACGCTTGAGCTGCAGCACCGGCTCGAACACGAACGCGCGCGCCGCCAGGAAGGCCTCGCCGTCCTCGGTGGGCACCGTGATGGGAACGCCGCTCACCTCGCCGATGCGGTACTCGGCGATGTAGTCCTGCGTGAGCGCCCTGAACTCCGCGGGCTCGATGCGGTACGACTCGATCGGGGTGCGCTGGGCGCCGTAGAACTGCCAGACGTACATGATCGCGAACAGGAACAGGCACCAGACGACCGCGAACGCGAGCCAGACGCGCTCGTCGCGGCCGATGCGGGCGAGGTAGCGACGTGGTGGTGCCGTGAGCGCGCTCATGGTGCGTCCTCCGTGACGACGACGGTCATGACCATGCCCGCCGCGTAGTGCCCAACGGTGCTGCAGTAGATGGGGTGCGTCCCCGGCGTCTCGAAGGTGACGCTGAACGATTCGCCGCGCGGGAAGTCGCCGCTGTCCTCGAACAGGCGCTCGGCGGCCGGGGTGTCGGGCGTGCCGTACGCGACGGCGTGGTCGATGAGGTCGTCGTTGACCCACGTCACGGTCGTGCCGACCGGCACCTCGAGGGTCCTGGGCTCGAAGGCCATGCTGCGCATGCTCACGGTGACAGCTCCCTCGGCTGCGGGAGCTGCCGTGGGCGCGGCCGCGACCGCCGCACCCTCGAGCTGGGCGCCGTGCAGGGCACCGTGGGGCGCGTCGCCGAACGATGGGAGCTGCTGGAGCTCGACGACGCTCCACACGGTGTAGAGCAGGGTCGGGAAGCCGACACCCAGGAGCAGTAGGAAGGGGATGCTGTCGAGCATCCGCTGGAACAGGTGGGTGGGCGATCGCGCGACGCTGGCGCCAGGCGTACGCATCAGTGGACCCCTTCCCCGACGGCCCCGTAGGCTCGTCGTGAGCATTTACTTGGATATTGTGGTCGTAGTTTAGGGTGCGCGGCGACAGACGTCAAGCCTCGGCCGTGTCAGCCGTGCCGCAGCCGCCGTCCCGTTCGCTGCCTGGCGCCCTACTGCCCCTGACCCAACGAGAACCCCGGCGCGCCGTCGAACGTGTAGAGGTGCTCCGTCTTGATCACGTCGAGACCAGCACCGTGGACGGCGGCCAGGAGCGTGAGCACCTCGTCGAACGTCGTCTCTCCGCCCCCATCGGGCACGAACCGGCAGCGCCAGTGGTCGGTGCAGAACGTCTCGGACATGCCGCCCGGGTACACCTTCACGCCGCGGTTGGTGACCATCTCGAGCCGCCAGCCGGCCGGCCCGACCGCGCGCTCGAGGCGCGCGCCGAGTGCGTCCGGGTTGCGCCCCTCGTCCGACCAGTCGAGGAAGACGTCGACGCCGACGAGCGCTTTGCGGCTCGCCGGGGTCGCGCTCGCCTCGACGTGGATCGCGTCGGCGCCGTAGTGCGCCTTGTGCAGCCGCTCGGGCGCGCGACCCAGCCGCTCGATCACGGCATCGGCGAACGCGTCGGTCCCGACGCGCTCGACGCTGACGCCGTGGCGGAAGACGTCTCCGGTGTGGACGCCGTCCTCGAGCGTCGCGAGCCAGGCGTTCTCGATGCGCTCCGCCACCGCGCCTTCACCGAGATGCACCAGCATCTGCACCGCCGCCATCAGCAGGCCCGACGGGTTGGCGATGCCCTGGCCCGCGATGTCGGGCGCGCTACCGTGAATCGCCTCGAACATGGCCGCCTGGCTGCCGACGTTGGCCGAGCCCGCGAGGCCGACCGAGCCGGCGAGCTGGGCCGTGATGTCCGACAGGATGTCGCCGTAGAGGTTCAGCGTCACGATCACGTCGAAGGCGAGCGGCTCGCTCGCGAGCCTGGCGGCGCCGATGTCGACGATCATGTGGTCCGCATGGATGTCGGGGTACTCGGCCGCTATCTCCTCGAAGACGCGCTGGAACAGCCCATCGGTCAGCTTCATGATGTTGGGCTTGCTCATGCACGTCACGCGCTTGCGGCCGTAGGCGCGGGC
>SLSM01000194.1 GCA_007130445.1 Trueperaceae bacterium
ATTCGACCTCCGTGCCGGTCTACTACCCGGCGCAGGTCACGATGGACTGGCTCCTGAGTGAGGAGCACGTGGTGTGGGAGGAGATGCGCGCGGACACGGCCAGCTGTGCGGCGTGTCACGGCGCCACGTTGGACGACGTGTGGTGGCTGTCCGAGCAATCGATCGAGGCGACGGGCGAGTGAACCGAGGCTGAGCCGAGCCATTGCGCTCGACGCTTCGTCCACACGTCAAGCGGCGCGGCCCCGACATCGGGGCCGCGCCGTCGTAGTCGGCGCCGGCCAGGCGCCTTGCGGCTGTCGCACGGCGGGTCGGCGTGGTCCGCGGGGTGACGACGCGCGCGTGAGCGCGTAGCATGCGTCCACGATGGAAGCAGACGTCCGGTTGCTGGGGCCGCCGGCGGTGCGCGTCGCCGGCGGCTGGGTGCCGCTCAGGCCGGGACGGGCGGACGCGGTGTTCGCGTTCGTGGCGCGGCGCGGTGCACCCGTGCGTCGCTCCGAGGTCGCGGCGTTGCTGTGGCCAGAGCTGGATCGGGGTCGCTCCGCGACGAACCTCCGGCAGGCGTTGCGGGGGTTGGTGACGGGGCCGCTCGGGACGCTCGTAGGGCGCGATCGGGAGCGCCTGTGGGTGGAGGCGGCGAGCGACGTGCAGTGGTTCGAGGAGGCGGTCCGAGAGGCGCGCTGGCAGGACGCGGTGGCGGCCTATCGCGGCTCGCTGCTCGAGGGCTTCGAACTGGACGATGCCGGCGAGTTCGGCTCGTGGTTGGAGAGCGAGCGTTCGACGGTCGGCGAGCGTTGGCGTCATGCGTGCGTCGCGGTGGTGGAGACGGCGAGCGCGCGCGGCGAGCATGCCGAGGCGCTGAGGGTCGCGGACGCGCTCGTGCGGGCGGACCCGCTGGACGAGTCGGCGGTACGGCTCGCGTTGCGCGCAGCGGCTTCGTTGGGTGATCGCGCAGGGGTACGCCGTCGCTTCGAGGCGCTCCAGGCGCTGTTGGAGCGCGAGCTGGGGGTGGCGCCGGAGGCGGAGACGGTGGCGCTCGCGTCGGGAGCGGAGCGTGCCGCGCCGATCCGCGACGCGGTGGCGGCCCAAGGACACGCGACGTCGCACGAGGCGCGAACGGCGCGTCAGGAGCGTTCCCCTGCCACGCGCGTGGCGACGCGCCAGTTGATCGGACGCGACGAGGTCCTGGGCGCCTTGGCCGAGCGCCTGGTCGACGGCGGTGAGCGCCTCGTGACGCTGTTGGCACCGGGCGGCATGGGGAAGACGGTCGCCGCGGCCGCGTTCGTCGAGCGCGCGCGGGACGCCTTCCCGGAAGGCTCGTTCATCGTCGACCTGGAGGCGGTGGCGGAGGGTGGCTCGGTCGCGCTGGCGGTCGCCGCCGCGGTCGGTCTGCGGCTCACGGCGGGCGCGCCGCCCGAGGGACAGCTCGTGGAGGCGCTGGCGTCGCGCCGTGCGCTGCTGGTGCTCGACGCGTTCGAGCGGCACCTCGATGCGGTCGCCTTGATCGACGCGCTGTTGACGGGTGGCGACGCGCTGCGCATCGCGGTGACCTCGCGCACGCGGCTGCGCCACTCGCTCGAGAGCGTTCTCGAGATCGGTCCGCTCGCCACGCGTGCGCCTCGGCCGCCCACCGTGGCCGAGCTGGAGGCGGACGAGCGAACCGACGAGGGACCGAGCGACGCCGCACGTCTGTTCCGGGTCGTGGCCGCGCGGGTCCTGCCGACTTGGCGGCCCGACGCGCGTGACGCCGAGCGCATCGAGGTCGTCTGCCGTGCGCTGGGCGGCACGCCGCTGGCGATCGAGCTGGCCGCCTCGTGGCTGGACGTGATGCCGCTCGAGGCACTGGCGGCGCGCGCCGCGAGCGCGTGGGACCTCCTGACGACGGACGAGGTCGACCGCGGCGAGCGCCATGCGGACGTCGAGCGCATGCTCGCAGAGGCCTGGGAGCGGCTGGACGAGGACGATCGGGTCGCGTGGGCGCGCTTGGCGGTGATGCCGGGGACGGTCGATCGCACGGTCGCGGTCGCGGTCGCGGGGACGGGCTGGCGCGGCCTGCGCCGGCTCGTCGACCGCGCGCTGATCCGCCGCGTCGGCGATCGGCTCGAACTCCACGCGTTGCCGGGGCGGTTCGTGCGTGAGCTGGCGAGCGAGCGCGGCCTCGACGAGGCCGCGTGGGACGCCGCGCTGTCGGTGTGGCGCGAGCGCGCGCCGCAGGAGGTGGATCCCGCCACCGGCCGCTACCGCCCGCTCGAGGGCGACGACCTGACGCAGGTGGTGGCCGTCTTGCGGCGCGCCGCGCAGCTGCGCGAGTGGCCGACGGTCGGGTCGTTCGTCGACCCCGTCGCTCGCGGTCTGGTGCGCGCCGGTCGCTTCGCCGAGTGGCGTGAGCTCGCGCGCGAGGTCGTGGCGGCGCTGCAGCGCGGTCGCGGAGCGGCGCGCGACGTGGCGCTGGGTCGTTGGCTCCCGCACGTACGGGCGCGCAGCCTCGCCGTGGCCCGCGCCAACGCCGAGCGGGCCCTGCGGCTGGCCGAGCGTCACGGAGACGACCGGGGCATCGCGATCGCGAGCGAGGAGTTCGCCGGCCTGGATCAGAGCGTCGCCGGGTTCGAGCACGCCGAGCGTGCGCGAGACGCCCGCCGTCGCTGCGGTGACGAGATCGGCAGGGCGATGGTCGGCAACAGCTACGCCGACACCCTCGCCAAACTCGGCCTGTTCGAGCGCGCGATCGAGGTCGACACCGAGTCGCTCGCCATCGCCCGGCGCCTCGGCGACGTCATGCTCGAGGCCAAGGCCATCGACGGCCTGACGACCGTGCCGCTCATCCGCGGCGAGGCGGAGACGGTGCGACGCGGCATCGCGCAGGCCCGGGCGCTCTTCGAGCGCAGTGGCGCGCGTCACGAGGCGCTCATCACCCTCGCGACCGAGAGCTGGCTCTGCGCCGTGATCGGCGATCACGAGCGCTCGCTCCACTACGCCCGGGCCTTCATCCAAGGCCATCGCGCCTACGGCCCGGCGACGTTCATCGAGGCGATGATGCTCGTGTACTCGGGGAGTCGACGTGGCGATCACGCCGAGGTGCTGCGCTACGCGCCTCGGCTGCTCGAGGGCACGGGTGCGCCCGAGCGCGTCTCGGCGTTCGGTGCGATGGCGTACGAGGCCCTGACGCTCGCGCACGTCCAACGCGGCGCCCTGGGGGACGCCCTCGACGCGGCGCGCCACCTGGTCGCGCAGGCGCGCGGCCTCGGCGCACCGGGGCCCCTCGCGACGGCGCTGGCGGTGTGCGGTCGATTGGCCGAGGCGCTCGGCGAGCGCGACCTCGCGATCGCGATGCTGGAGCGCGCCTGGGCGCATCCCTCGTTCGGGTTCGCCCTGCAGCGCGAGACGCGCGAGGCGCTGGAGCGCCTCGGCGTCGTCACCGGGCCACCGTGCACCGGCGGCATGCCGGACACGCTCCAGGAGGTCGGCTGGCTCGAGGCGGGGCTCACGCGGCTCGAACGCGCGTGGGAGGGGCCATGATGGTCGGGGTTCGCCTGCTCGGCGCGCCTGCGGCGCGGGTTGCCGGTGCCTGGCTTCCGCTGCGTCCCGGTCGGGCGGACGCGGTCTTCGTGTTCGCAGCGCGACGGGGGGCGCCGGTGGGGCGCGCGGAGGTGGCGGCGCTGCTGTGGCCCGAGTCGCCGGCGCCGCTCGCGTCCACCAGTTTGCGCCAGGCGTTGCGCACGCTGTCGAGGAGCCCGCTCGAGGGCATGCTCGGACGGGACCACGAGCGCATCTGGGTGGACGTGCGGAGCGACCTGGCGATCTTCGAAGACGCGCTGCGGGAGGCGCGCTGGGGCGACGCCGTCGCGGCGTACCAGGGCACCTTCCTCGACGGGTTCGAGCTCGAGCATGCGGACGAGTTCTCGACCTGGCTCGACGACGAGCGCGCGGCGATCGCTGGCCGCTTCCGCCAAGCGTGCGTCACGCTGATCGAGGAAGCCCAACGGCGCGGCGAGCACGCGACCGCCCTCGACCTCGCCGATCGGATCCTGCGGGTCGAGCCGTTGGACGAGACCGTCGTGCGCCAGGCGTTGCGTGCGGCCGCTGCGATGGGCGATCGCGTCGGCGTGAGGCGGAGGTTCGAGACGTTCCGTGCGTTGCTGGAGCGCGAGATGGCGGTGGCGCCCGAGGAGGCGACGGTGGCGCTTGCGAACGCGGCCGATGCGCGCTCGCTCGACGACACCGCGCTCGTCCTCGACGCGACTGCCCGCGAAGCGGGGGCGACGTCGGCGCGAAGCGCGACGAGCGTGCCGACGATCCGCACCGCGCGTCGTCTCATCGCTCGCGACGACGTCCTCGCCACGCTCCACGCGAGCGTGGTCGACGGCGATGAGCGACTGGTGACGCTCCTCGCGCCCGGCGGCATGGGGAAGACCACGGTCGCCGGGGCGTTCGTCGAGCGTGTCGCGGGCTCGTTCGCGGACGGGGTCGTGTACGTGCCTCTCGAGGGCGTCGAGGACCACCGCGGCGTCGCGGCGGCGGTGGCGGCCGCGGCGCGGCTGCGCATCGACGGTGGCGTCCCGATCGTGCCGCAGGTCGTCGCGCGCCTCGCGCCTCGCGCCGCGTTGCTCGTGCTCGACGCGTTCGAGCGTCACCTCGAGGCGGTGGGGCTGGTCGACGCACTCGTGCGGGCACCGAACGCCCGGTTGCGCGTCCTGGTGACGTCGCGCGAACGCCTGCGGCTCTCCTCCGAGCGCGTGGTCGACCTTCCGCCGCTCGCGATCGCGCCGAGGCGCGCGGCGCGACGCCCCGGCGTTTCGGACGATGCGCCCGAGGAGAGCGTGAGCGACGCGGCCCGCCTCTTCTTCGACGCCATGCGGCGGCGCCCTGAGTCCACGACGCCGGAGGAGCGCGCGATGGCGGAGCGCGTCGCCACGCTGCTCGGCGGTACGCCGTTGGCGCTCGAGCTCGCCGGCGTGTGGGGTGCGTTGATGCCGCTCGACGCACTGCACGACGAGCTTCAGCGCGACTGGGAGCTGCTCGCCAGCGACGACGTCGACCGCTCCGAGCGCCACCGCGACGTCGAGGCCATGCTCCACGAGACGTGGCGACGTCTCGACGATGCCGAACGAAGGGCGTTCGCGCGCCTCTCGGTCCTCGGCGGAACCATCGACCGGAACGTGGCCGCGGCGGTGGCGGGCTCGGGTTGGCGGGGCCTGCGCCGCCTCGTCGATCGCGCCCTGGTTCGGACCGTCGGTGATCGCCTCGAGATCCACGCGTTGCTCGGCCGGTTCGGTCGCGACCGCGCCGCCGAGCTCGAACTCGTCGACGAGGCCTGGGACGCGGCGCTCGCGACCTTGGGTGAGCGCGCGGACGCGGTCATGACGCTGGCGTCGGGCCGCTACCAGCCGCTCTCCGGCGATGACCTCACGCACGCCGTCGGTGCCTGGCGGCACGCCGCCCGGCGGTCGAACTGGTCGGCGCTGGTGCCGCTGGTGGTCCCTGTGTTGCGGGGCCTGGTGCGTGAGAGCCGCTACCGGGAGGTAGGCGCGTTGGTGAGCGAGGCGACGAGCGCGCTCGAGCAGGGCTCGGGCCCCGCCCGCGACGTCGCGTTGGCGCGGCTGCTCCCGTGGCGCCGCGCCGACGACCTCGCCGCGTACCGCGCGCTGATCGACGAGACGATCGCGCTCGCCGAGCGGTACGGCGACGACGTGGCGCTGGCGGGCGCGCTCGAGGAGAAGCTCCTGATCGACCCCTCGGCTGAGGACGGGCCGCTCTTCGACGCGACGCAGGCCGCCCTCGAGCGCGCAGGCGACCTCGTGCCACTCGCGGCGCTCCTCGCCGACCGCTCGTTCGAGATGGCACAGCGAGGCCACGACGACGTCTCCGTGCGACTCGCCGAGCGTTCGCTCGACATCAGCCGGAGGATCGGCGACCGCCACGGTGAGGCGCGCGCCATCGACACGCTGATCACGGTGCCGCTGATGCACGGGGACGCCGAGACCGTGCGCCGCGGGATCGCGGAGGCCGAGGCGCTCTTCGCCGGCACGCGCGAGAGCCAGCGCTCGGTCATCACGCTCGCCACCGAGGCCTGGCTGTGCGGCGTCATCGAGGACCAGGAGCGTGCGGAGGCCTACGCCCACGCCTTCATCGACGCGAACCGGGCCTTTGTTGACGACGTCAGCGGCTTCGAGGCGACGATGCTCATCGGACACGCGCTGCGCCGGGGCGACTTCGAGGCCGTGATTCGCTACGGCGAACGGCTGCTCGCCAACACGCGTGCGAGCGAGCGCCCCGCAACGTTCTCGGCCTTGGCGCGCCCGTACCTGGCAGCGGCGTGGGCGCGCCTCGGCCGGCCCGCGACGGCCCTCGAGCACGTCCGCGCCGTCACCGAGCTAGCGCGAACGCTCGACGCGCCGCGCATCGTGGCGATCGGGCTCGTGACCGGCGCCGAGGTGGCCTTCGCGTTGGACGAGGCGGCGCTCGGCCTCGACCTGCTGCGCATGGGCTGGCGGCACCCGGCGTTCGATCGCGCGCGTCGGAACGACGCCCGCGACC
>SLSM01000384.1 GCA_007130445.1 Trueperaceae bacterium
ACGGCGGCCGACCAGCGTCGCCGACACTCGGCGTCGCCCGGCTGCCACCTGTCGTCGCCGTTTTGTCCCTGACGGGCATGCGCACCTCCTCAGTGCCAGTATGGCACGATGCACATGCCAACATGGCAGCCTACGGCACCCGCACGCCCGTGGGCGCTCGTTCAGCCGTCGTCCGTGATGTCCTGGATCCAGGTCAGCGCCCGCATCGTCACGGGGAAACCCGCCGTGGTCGCCGCCAAGAGCGCGACGTGCTCCAGATCGTCCTTGCCGAGACCGGCCGCGAGGCCCTGGCGCACGTGGCTGTGCGTGGCGCCCTCGGAGTTCGTGGCGATCGCGATGGCGAGCTTGACCAGGCGCCGCTCCCGGTCGCTGAGGGGACCGGCCTCGTGGGCGATCGAGGCGAAGCGCTCGTACGCCTCGATCAGCTCGGGGCGCTCTTCGGTGATGCGCAGGTACGGTGCGGGCTTGGACATCGAGACCTCCTGATGGCAGTTTCACCCTGCATCATACGTGCGCGCGCAGCGGCGCCGCGCGTGGCGCTCAGGTCCCGGCGGCGGAGCGAACCCGGCCCGGCCGGGTGTAGAGCTGGTACGTGAGGTCGCGCAGCAGCGACAGGATCACCGCTGCACGGCGCTGGTCCATGTCGGGCAGCGCGAGATCGGCCTCGTCCGCCGGGAGGAGCGAGCGTCGCGCGGCGTCGCCGACGCTCTCCTCCACGCCGCTCAACGCCAGCATCTCCCCCACCTGGGTCTCGATGCGCGAACGACCGTCGTCGCCGAGGTCGAGCACGATGGCCTGTACCACGCGGCGGGCCATGGCCCCGAAGCCGTGATGGGCGCCGACCGACAGGCACGCGAGCGCCTCATCGATCTCGCGCTTCACCTCGTCGGGCACGTGCTCGACGTCGAACGCCTCGCGCACCGGCAGCGCGATGCGCGCCTTGTCGACGCGCGTCGGGTCCCAGTCGGTCACCTCGAAGGCGACGGGGATGGGCATCAGACAGGCATCGCAGTGGTAGGTGACCATGATCTGGCGCAGCTTCGCCGCCTTGGCGACGTTCTCGATCAAGTCCTGCATGCGTGTGAAGCTCGCTCGCTGCCCACAGTGCGGGCAGGTGCCGCCGCAGCGCAAGGCGTTGAGCGGCGCGGGGGGCTGCGTGCCGTAGAACTGGAGCATGCTCGACGATACCCGGTGTGCGTAGCCACGCGCGTCTGCGGCGTCGTCAGTCGCTCGGTAGGAACACCCACGCCTCCGGACGCCCGACGTTGCAGTGCACCGCCCGCCCGAGCAGGCCAACGCCGGCAACGGAGAGGTAGAGCGCCACCCGCGCCGCATGCCAAGCGGCGAGCACGGATGGACCCGGATCGCGCCGGCCGGCGACGGCCGCCAACCGGTGGTGCGCCGCCGGGATCGGGTGGAAGATCGTCTCGACGCCGCGCGAGCGCTCGAGCTCGTCGTCCTGGTCGGCCTCGAGACGTTCGAGCGAGGCGCTCAGCACGTCGCGCTCGAAGCCGGCCGCGAGGGCGGCCGCGTCGGCGCGGTAGACCGCCCAACGCGACGGCGTCGGGAGGACGAGCACCCCGACGAACGACCACAGCGTGCCCCACAGCGCCAGCCGCACCACGTCGGCGAGGGCGACGAACGGCCCGAGGGCCACGAGGTGCACCACCAGTGGGACCGACGTCCACGCGAGCGCCAGCAGCACGCCCCGGTCTCGCGCTCCGGTGCTGGCGAGCCACGCGCGCCGGACGAGCTGCAGAGCGAGGCCGACCCGCTCTTCGTCGTGCAGCCAGTGTCCGGGCATCACCCATGCGGTGCGACCGGGTAGGCCGTAGGCGCCGCCGGTCACGTGCGACCGATCGGTCATGAGGACGCGCGTACGACCGCCGAGGTCGTTCACTGACGACGCGCCGCTCGGCACGACGATCCGTCCGGCACCGACGAGTCCGGCGACGCGCGGTTGGGCGTGCAGCAGCAGCGCTGCGATCGCGACGAACGCAGCCGCGCTGCCGCCGCCGCCGAAGGCTCGCGACGCGACCATCAGGGTGAAGGCGCTCAGAGCCAGCACCGTGGCGTAGACGCTCGCACCCCGCAGCCAACGCCCCGCGAAGCGCCCGAGCGGCTCCTTGCTCCGGCCGTACTCGCGCGGCAGCAGGAAGCCGCCGAACAGGTCGAATGGCGCCATCAGAGCAGCGTGTACGGCAACCAGCAGGGCGAGCCAGGCCAGTTCCGTGCCGGCCCCGAGCGGCGTGCTCGGTACTGCGCTGGGGAGGTCGAACGCGATGCCGAGCGCCGCCAGCACAGTGAGCGTGCCGACGGCGCTCGCGCCGAGGTACAGCCGAGACCGGGCGTAGGTCATCACGGGCTTGGGCGAGTCGGGGGGCGCTGCCATCGTCACATGCTAGGCGTCGACCCGATCGGCGGTCTGCGCTCGGGACCCCAGTACGGCGCCGACGACCGACCGTGCGTCATCCGTCGCGTCCCGCGCCTGGGGCAGCGCGTAGCATCGGACATGCGGACGCCCTGGATCGTGCTCGGCTACGTCGTGGTGTCGGCACTGTGGATCGTCGCGAGCGACGCTGCGGTCGCCGCCATGTTCGGCGACCTCACCGAGGTGCGATGGGCACAGACGCTCAAGGGCTGGGCGTTCATCACGGCCAGCGGTGGCCTGATGGCGTCGCTCCTGATCCCCTATGAGCGGCGCCACCAGCGTACGGCGCGCACGCTCGAGCTCGCCCTCCGTCTCAGTGACGTGGTGAACAGTGCACCCGACCTCGCAACGGCGCTGCGCGACGGTCTTCGCATGGTGGTCACCAGCACCCGCTGGAGCGTGGCAGAGGTGTGGTTGGTCGACCACGAGCGCCAGGTGGTGCGCTGCGTGGCGCGAGAGCACGACGGTGGCGACGCGCTGCAGTCCTTCGCCGACGCCGCGCTCGATCAGGCCTTGGCACCCGGCGAGGGGCTGCCGGGGCGCGCGTGGGCCCTCGCGGCTCCGGTGTGGTCGCCCGACGTCCGGTCCGACGAGCGTTTCCTGCACCGCGCCGAGGCGCGCGACGCAGGCGTGGTCACGGGCATGGCGTACCCTCTGCGCTTCGACGACGCGCTCGTCGCGGTGATCACGCTGTTCTCGACGAAGCGCATTGCAGAGCGTGAGGCGCACACCGGCATCAACCTCGTGATGGCGAACGACGTCGCCGCCAGCATCGCCGCCAAGCGAGCGTCGGACGACCTGCGAACGCTCAACGCTCAGCTCGATCGACGCGTGCGCGAGCGTACTCGTGACCTCGACACCTTCGCCCGGACGGCCTCGCACGACCTCAAGGCGCCCATCCGCGCCATCCAAGGGTTCGCGCGGGCGATCCAAGCGGATGCGGGTCACGCGCTGCCCAACGAGGTGCGAGGCTACGTCGCGTCGATCGTGACGGCGGCCGACGAGATGACGACCCTCGTGGACGGGATCCTGGCCTACAGCCGGGCGTCACGCGAGGCGATCGCACTCGAGTCCGTGGAGCTCGACACGGTGTTCGACGCCATCGTCGAAGAGATCGAACGGCGGCGACCCGAGCTCGCAGCCTGCGTGCGCGTGAAGCGACCGCTGCCGAGCTTACGCGGCAGCATCACGGCGCTGCGGCTGGTCTTCGGGAACCTGGTCGAGAACGCTCTCAGGTACGTCGCGCCAGGCGTGACGCCTGACGTGCGGATCGCAGCGACCGTGGTCGGCAGAGGCGTCCGAGTCGACGTCATCGACAACGGGATCGGCGTACCGGAGAACGCCCGCGAGCGCATCTTCGAGCCGTTCGAGCGCCTGCATGCCAGCGAGACGCATGCGGGCACCGGTGTCGGTCTGGCGACCGCGCGGCGCGCCGTCGAGCGCCTCGGTGGCAGCATCGCGGTGTCCAGCGGACCCGACGGCGGCTCGGTCTTCAGCGTATGGCTCCCAGAGCGGACGATGTCCGACGCGGAGCCCAGTCGCGAGGCCCGGGCCTTCACGACATGACACGGCGCCATGGTTGGCGTGGGATGCTGCGAGGTGACGCATGCGCTGCCTGATCGTCGACGACAACCCGGCCGATCGCGCTCTCCTGGGTCGTGAGCTTCGCGCCGCGTTCGAGGGCATCGTCCTCGTGGAGGCCGGGACACCAGACACGTTCGAGGCCGCCATGGCCGGCCCGCCCTTCGACGCCGTCGTGACCGACTATCACCTGCGATGGACGACAGGGCTCGACATCTTGCGTCGGATCCGTACCGGGGGCGACGTCCCGGTCGTCATGTTCACGGGAACGGGCAACGAAGGCGTCGCCGCTCAGGCCTTCGGCGAGGGTATGGACGACTACGTCGTCAAGGACAGCACCAGCTACGCGCGCGTGGCCCGGTCGCTGACGCGAGCGCTCGAACGCCGCCACGTGCGTGCACGGGCCGAGCAGCTCGTCCAGGTGATCGAGCAGAGCCCGAACATGGTGGTGTTGACCGATGCGCACGGCATCGTCCAGTACGTGAACCAACGCTACGTCGACGCGACGGGCCAGCATGGCGACGCCGTGATCGGCCGCCCCTTCGACGAGCTCGGCGGCAGGATCACGCCCGTCGTGGGCGCGGTGAGGCGGACGCTCGAGAGCGGTGCCTCGTGGAGCGGTGAGTACGTCGCGGAGGGCACGGACGGACGCCGCTACGAGGAACGAGCCACGGTCTCCCCATTGCGCGACGACCGCGGCGCGGTGACGGGCTGCGTCCTCGTGGCGACCGACGTGAGCGACGAGCACGCGCTCACGCGGCGCGTCGAGTACCTGGGCTTGCACGACCCCCTCACCGGCCTGCCGAACCGGCGGCTGCTGCTCGAGCGCTGCCAACACGCCCTGACGGGGTTGGGCGCCAGCGATCACGGTGCTGCACTCGCGTGCATCGACCTCGACGCGTTCAAGGTGGTCAACGACAGCCTGGGGCACGGGGTCGGCGATCTGGTGTTGCGGGAGGTCACGGTCAGGCTGCAAGCTGCGATCCGCGGCGGCGACACCTTGGCGCGCGTCGGCAGCGACGAGTTCGCCGTCTTGCTCGACGACGCCCAGTCGGACGTGAGTGTCGCAGACCGTGTGCAGCTGCTGGAGCAAGCGCTCGTGCAACCCGTGCGCCTGCACGAGCGCGACATGCCGGTCAGCGCGTGCATCGGAGTCGCGCTGGCACCGCGCGACGCGGGCGATGCCGACACCCTCCTGACGTCCGCTCAAACGGCGCTCCACCACGCCAAGACCGCCGGGAGGGGCACGACACGGTTCTTCACGAGTTCTCTCTCGGACGTGGTGAGCGAGCGCCTGAGCCTCGAGCTGGAGCTGCGCGAGGCGCTGAGCACCGACCAACTCGTGCTCGTGTACCAGCCGCGGGTCCGGCTCGCCGACCACACCGTCACGAGCCTCGAGGCGCTGGTCCGTTGGCAGCACCCGACGCGGGGCCTCGTCGGGCCGAACCAGTTCATCCCCGTCGCCGAGGAGACTGGCATGATCCACGAGGTGGGCGACCGCGTGCTGGCCTTGGCGACGGGTCAGCTCGCCGCCTGGCGCGACGAGGGTTTCGATCCGCTGCCGATCGCGGTGAACCTATCGGCCATGGAGTTGTCTCGCGTGGGCGTCGTCGACGACGTTCGCATGGCGCTGACCCGCCATGGGTTGGCGGGTGCGCTGCTGGAGGTCGAGGTCACGGAGACGGCCTTGATGGCGTCGTCGTTCGACGTCGCGGAGACGCTCGAGGCGATCCGTGCGCTCGGCGTGCGACTCTCGGTCGATGATTTCGGGACGGCGTACTCGTCGCTCAGCCGCCTCGGAGCGCTGCCGGTCGATCACGTGAAGATCGACCAGTCGTTCGTCCGCGCGCTCGACAGCGGCGGTAACGACGCGATCGACGAGCGCGCGGCCGCGCTGGTGCGGGCGGTGCTCGGCATCGCCGACAGCCTCGGCCTCGGCGCCATCGCCGAGGGCATCGAGACCCCGGTCGAACTCGCGTTCCTCCGTGCGCAGGGCTGCGGCTACGGACAGGGGTATCACCTGATGCGACCGGCCGACGCAGCCGCGATCACCGAGACGGTCCGGACGCGCCGGCTCCCAGCCTGAGCACGCTTTAGGCGCCGGGGCGCTGCTTGATCCAGCGCAACAACCGACCGTCTTCGTCCTCTCGCTCGTCGAGTTGCTCGAACCCGGTCTTCTCCAGCACGCGCACCGAAGGTGCGTTGTGGACGTGGCACTCGGCGATGACGGCCGTCACGCCCGGGCGGGCGAGGAGCCAGTCGACGAACGCCCCGCCGGCCTCGGTGGCGAAACCACGATCGCGCCGCTCGCGGAGGGTGGCGTAGCGGACCTCGACCCGGCCGTCACGGTCGGGGAGTTCGGTGCAACCGATCTGCCCGACCGCCTCCAGCGTGACTCGGTCGATCACCATGGCGTTCCACGGCTCGCTCTGGTCCGACGCTCGCAGCGCCAGCAGATCAGGGAGCCCGGCGAGTTCGTCGCCCGGCCATCCGGCAGGGACACGCACCGGCACCGGAGCACCGCCGATGTCCAGGTCGATCTCGAACTCCTCCATGGCGGCGCGACGCTCGAGCGCCACGCTCGGCGTCGGGATCATGAGCGTTCGGTCGGTCTCGATGATGAACGCAGGCGGCGTGCTCACCGGCGCCTCCTCTCGGACGTGACCGTGGCCACATCCCTGTACAGCGTACGCGACGCGCGCCGCGCCGTGGGCCGCTCCCCTCGGGGTCTGTGCGGTTCGGGTGGGTCAGGCGCCGAGCAAGCGCGGATACACGAGCCTGAACCGAATCGTGACCACGGGCAACGACGGATCGGTGTCGGCGACGCGGCTCGCCTGGCGTGCGAAGGCTTCACGGTGCGTGTCTCGCCAGTACCGCAAAGACAAGTCTCCCTCACCGCAGTCCGCGGCGAAGTGCTCGTCAACGAGGTCGAACGGGACCACGCTCTGCTCGATCACCTCGACGACGGCACGCGGTCGATCGCGGCCGTCTCGAACGACGAGCAGATCGCCCCGTGTCGGGACGTCGCTCCCGTCGGCCCGCAGCGCCGCCAGAGGCCGGGCGCTGGCCCGCTGATCACCGGCGAGGATCCGTTCGAGGCGCGCCTCCGCGTGCACGGGCCCGTCGCCTTCGGCCCACGTGTGCACCGCCCTGCCGGCCACGTCGATCGGCGTGTCGGCGAGTGCCGCTGTGACGAACGGTTCGATGGGTGGTCGCGCGTCCACGGTCGCGAGCCTCCTGGGACGATGCGCAGCACCAAGAAGTGGCGTACCGCAGCCCCGTACCGACGATGCTAGCGCCCATGGCCCGACACGCCTTACGCAACCGTCACATTGGACCGTTACGTGCAGATCCTTCACGTGTCAGACGAGATCGCATCGACGATGGCGTGCAACGCTGGCTCGAGCACAGTGCGATCGGCGTGGCCGCTGACGAGGTGGTCTGCGGCGCCGCGAAGAGCCAACACGAGCCCGCTGAGCCGCAACTCGTTGCCGTCGTCCGGGAGCAGTGCAGCGACAAGGCGCCGCTCGACGTCCGCCAGGCGTGCTCGCGCGCGCGCTCGAGCCCGCTGCTCGCCTGCGACTGCCCTGACGACGACCCGATAGCCCTCGGGCATCGCGTCGACGGCGTCGAGGAAGGCCGTGACGACAGCGCGCCGATGGGACACCACGTCGATGTCGGCGACCGTCTCGACCGCCTCGAGCAATCTCGCCGCCCGATCGTCGGCCAGCGCGTCGAGCAGGCCGTCCTTCGACTGGAACTCGGTGTAGAAGACCATCGTGGAGCAGCCCGCAGCCCGGGCGAGGGGGCGCATGGAGAGCGCCTCGATGCCCTCGGCCTCGAGGCGCTCACCGGCGACGTGCAACAACCGTGCGCGCAGCGCGGAGCGCGCGCTCGCCTTCGCCTGCTCGTACGCCGACGGCTCCGTCGTCATGATCGGATGATATCACACCGTCATCAATCGCCGACATCGTTTCGCCGCGCAGATCCGTATTCGTCCCTGACGCACGTGGCGGATACCACACGAGTTCGGCGCGATTACGTGTTTGATAATGGCGATGACCCTGACCCCACGCCCCGGTCACGATCCCCTCGCTCGAACCGAGCAGCTCCACCGCTGGAGCGAGGAGGCGCTGCGGCGCTTCGCGGTCCAAGCGGCCAACGAGCGCGACGTGGAGCGACTCTGGTCACTCACCGAGGCCCACGTGACGCTGCATGGCCACGCCGGGGTCGCCACCTCGCGCCACACGCACCGCGCCTACCGGCGCGGCGTCGTCGAGCTGGTCACCCTGTGGCACGACGTCAACCTGCTCCGACCTGCCCGCGACGCGGGCGTCATGTACGTCCAGCGTCTTCGTGCCGGCGATCGCGAACCGCTGATCGACGCCGCCGAGCCGGGCAAGCGCGGACGGCGACCGAAGCGTGGCCCGTTGGCGCCGGCCACGATCGAGCTGCGGATCGCCGCAGCGCGCGCACTGTACGCCGCGCTGCGCTGGTCCGGCGCGACCGAGTCCGATCCCTTCCGCGACGTCCGCGCCGGACGCGACGCGAGCCGCGACGAGGACGTGATGGCGGCGAAGGTCTACACCGAGTTCGAGATCATAGAACTGCTCGGGCACGCTCGCGACGACGACGACCGCCTCGTGCTGCTCCTCGGGGCGCATGCAGGCCTGCGCGTGAGCGAGATGCTCGCCCTGCGCTGGGAGCACCTCGACCTGGAGGGCCGCCGCTTGCTGGTGCGCTCAGGCAAGGGCGGCAAGGACGCCCTCGTCTCGCTCACACCGAAGCTCGCTGCGACGCTGCTCGAGGCGGAGCGTCGGGCGCTCGTCGACGACCGCAGACCGAACGTGGTGCGCCTGCGCTCGCAGTATGGCGTGTACCGCCGTCTGCGCCGCCTGTGCGACCGGGCCGAGGTGCGCTTCCGCGGTGTGCACGCGCTCCGGCACGCCGCCGGGACGCGCCTGTACCGCCAGACCGGCGACCTCGGCCAGGTGCAAGACCACCTGCGCCACGCGACGCTCGACATGGCGCGACGCTACGCCCGCTCGGACCGTCGCGCGCTGGAGCGTTCGCTCGACGACTGGACCTGACCCGGTGGCCACACGGCTCGTGATACCCTGAGCGCAACCGGTTGCGGCTCGTCACTCGCGCCACACGGAGGCCTCGCATGAAGGCGGTGACGCTGCAGGACCTCGCCGATACGCTCGGCGTCGCGCGCTCGACGGTGTCGCGCGCGTTGCGCGACGACCCCCAGATCTCGCCCGACACCCGCCGGCACGTGCGGCGCCTCGCCCGCGACCTCGGCTACCACCCGAACGCTGCAGCCCGCGCCCTGACGCGGCGCCACAGCGGCGTCGTCGGCGTTGCGCTGCCGCGCTCCGCCCCGTTCGTCTTCGCGAACCCGTACTTCGCGACGCTGCTGGAGGGGATCGCCTCCGTCGCCGAGGACGCCGGCGTGCCGATCCTCTTCAGCGCCAGTCCGTCGCCCGACTACGAACGCTGGTTGCGCGAGGGGCGCGTCGACGGCCTGATAGCGCTCGGCTACGGCCTGCACGCCCACGACCTCGCGCGGCTCGAGGTCCTCGCTGGCGGCTCGGCCGCGATCGCGCTCGTCGGTGCCCCCGCGCGCGTGACCGAGCTCCCCACGGTGACCGTCGACGAGGCTCCCGGTATCGCAGCCGCATGCGACCGACTCGCCGACGCCGGCCACCGTGACGTGGCGCTGGTCACCGGGCCCGTGAACGCCGCCTACGCGAGAGCGCGCGCGGACATGTGGCGCGCGAGCACGGAGGCCGCCGGCATGGCGGTCGTCGACACGGCCCACGGCGACGACACCCAAGCGGGCGGCGCCGCGGCAGCCCGTCGCCTGCTCGAGCTGGGTCCCGTCGCAGACGCGTGGCTCTTCGGCAACGATGCCATGGCGTTCGGGGCGCTCGGCGCCCTGCAGACCGCCGGCGTGCGTGTCCCGACGGACGTCGCCGTCGTCGGCTTCGACGACGTCCCACCCGCGGCGCTGCTCGGGCTCACCACCGTGCACCAACCGATTCGTGCGCTGGGCGAGCACGCGATGCGCCTGGTGGTCGCCGCACTCCGCGGCGACCCCGCTCCCGGCCACGCCTTCAGCACCCACCTCGAGGAGCGCCGCACGACACGCTCGGCGCCCAGCGCGCCAGCCGTGCCGAGCCACGGCGCCACGGAGGACGTCACGTGAACACACCGGCACCACTTCGCATCGCCTTCGCCACGGTCGTCCGCGACGCCTTCAAGGGCGACGCCGCAGCGCTCGCCGAACGCGCGCTCGCAGCGCTCGAGCAGCGCGGTGCGACGCTCGGGTACGTCGTCGACGCCGCCCCCGAAGCGGTGCGCGACGTGGACGCCGCCACCCGGGTCGGGGCGTGGGTCGCCGCGGGGCGCTACGACTTCCTGTTGATCATCCACGCCACCTTCGCCACGGCCGACCTGCTGGCTCCCCTGCTGCGGTCCAGCGACGCGGTCGGCGTCTGGGCGGTGCCCGAGGCGGAGGGCCTGCCGCTGGGTCGCCCCGGCGTCCGCAGCGACCTGCGGCCCCTACCGCTCAACAGCCTCTGCGGGCTCAACATGACGCTGTCCACGCTCGAGCACCCGGCCGTCGCAGTGCAGGGACCGGTCAAGTGGTACTGGGGCGCCCCCGGCGGCGCCGCGTTCGAGCGCCGGTGGGAGGCCACCATCCGCGCACTGCACGGCATCCGAGCGCTCAGGCGGGCGCGCGTCCTGCAGATCGGCGGGACCGCCCCGGCCTTCTACCGACTCGAGGAGCGCCCGAGCGCCCTCGGGGCCGTCGTCGACAGCGTGCCGCTCACGGTGCTGTACGAGCGCATGGCGGCGTGCGCCGATGACGACGTCGAGGCGCGCGCCACGACGTGGAGCGCGAGCGAGGTCCCTGTCGGCGCGGCACCCGAGCACGTGCGCGTCGCGGCACGAACCGAACTGGCGCTGGCCGCCCTCGCGGTCGAGGGCGACTATCAGGCCCTCGCGCTGCGCTGCTGGCCCGAGTTCGCCGACGCGTGCGGCGGCATGGCGTGCGCCTCGGTCGGCGCCCTGGCCGATCGCGGCGTGCCCACCGCCTGCGAGGGAGACGTGATGGGAGCCCTCTCGATGCTCGCGCTGCAGGCCGTCGCACGAGCGCCCTCGGCGCTCGTCGACCTCTCCGACCTCGATCCCGAGGGTGACCGGGTGCTGCTGTGGCTCTGCGGCAACGCCCCGATCGCCTTTGCCGGCGCGGCGGGTGCGCGGCTCACCACGCACTTCAACCGCGACGGGGTCGGCGTGGTGCGCGACATGCACCTGCGGCCCGGGCCGGCGAGCGGCTTCAGGCTCCTCGAGGGGGGCGCCGCGGCGGTGATCGTGACCGGCTCGATCGACGAGCCCTCCGAGCCCGACGTCGACGGGGTGCGCGGCTGGTGGCGCGGCCTGCGCTGGGACGGCACCCCGCGAAGCGCGTACGACGTCGTCTCACAGGTGCTCGACGCGCGCCTCCCCCACCACCTGGCGCTCGCGCCCGGTGAGGTCGGCGAGGCCCTGCACGAGCTGACCGTCCGCCTGGGCGGCCGGGTGGTGGATCCGGCGCGCGTCCGCGACGCCCTGGTCGCCGCGCCATGACCACGCCCGTCGTCGCCGCCGTCGGCCTCGCCTGCCTCGACCACGTCTGGCACGTCGACCACTTCCCACCCACGCGCTCACGCACCCACGCCCGCACCTACCGCAGCCACGGCGGCGGTCCAGCCGCGACGGCCGCCGTCGCCGCCGCTCGCCTCGGCGCCGAGGTGCACCTCTGGGCGAGCCTGGGCGAGGACGAGGCGGCCACGACGCTCGAGCGCGAACTCGAGCAGGAGGGCGTGCAGCTGCACGCGCTGCGCGCCGCGGGCAGCCGCAGTTTCGTGAGCGCCGTGTTGGTCGAGCCGTCGGGTGAGCGACACATCTTCCCCTATCGCGGCGACGCGCTTGCCGATGATCCACAGCGCCTCGACTGGTCGGCCCTGGCGCGCGCGGGCGCACTGCTCACCGACGCTCGGCATCCGCAGGTGAGCGAGTACGCGCTTCGGGCCGCCCGCCGCAGCGGCGTCCCCACCGTCGGCGACTGGAGCGACCTGCGGCACTGGGCTCAGACGGCGTTGGTGGATCACCTGATCGTGTCCGAGGAGTGCGCGCGCGCCGCTCTCGGCAACGAGGCCCTCGGCGACCATGCCATCGGCGACGACGACCTGGCGGCGGCGCTGCCGCAGCTGCGCAGCACCGAACACCAGCTCGTGGCGGTGACCCTGGGGCCGCGCGGTATCCTGTGGGACGCGGGTAGCGGTGTCAGGCGCACCCTCGCGCCGCGCGTCGACGTACTCGACAGCACCGGGGCGGGCGATGCCTGCCACGGCGCCTACGCGTTCGCCCTTGCCAGCGGCCGATCCGTGTCGGACGCCCTGCGACTGGCGAGCGCGGTCGGCGGGCTCGCGTGCACCGGGCCGGGACGCGACGCACTGCCCGACCTGGCGGCGGCCGAGCGGCTCGCCGCCACCTTGCCGGACGAGGAGCAGCGATGAGCGACATCAGCGGCGTTCCCACCCCACCCCCAACGGCATTGCCTGCCGCGACGCTGCGAGCCCTGATGACGCTCGCTGACGACACCGGCCGCTTCGGCATGATCGCGGTCGACCAACGGCCGCCCATCTTCGCCGCGCTCGCGCGCTACGGCAACCGCCGGCCCGACGACGTCGGGTACGACGAGGTCGCGCACGTGAAGGGCGCGCTCGTGGAGGTGCTCGCACCAGACGCGAGCGCCGTCCTCGTGGATCCCGTATGGTCGCATCCGCACCACGTGACGCTGGTGCCCGGCAGGGTCGGGCTGCTGTCGACGCTGGAAGACCACGCGTTCACCGTCCACGATGGCGAGCGGCGTTCGCATGCCATTCCGGGCTGGAGCGTCGCGAAGATCAAGCGCTCGGGCGCCCAGGGCGTCAAGGTGCTGGCCTGGGACCGGCCCGACGTGTCGGTGGCCACGCGCGATCATCAGGACGCCTTCGTCGCCGAGGTCGGTCGCGCCTGTCGCGAGGCCGAGCTACCGTTCGTGCTCGAGCTGCTGACCTACCCGCTCGGAGACGAGGACCCCGACGGCGACGCCTACGCCCGCGCGAAGCCGCAGCGGGTGCTCGAGTCGGTACGGCACTACGCCGACGAGCGCTTCTGCGTCGACCTGTTCAAGCTCGAGTTCCCCGCCGACTTGAAGTGGACCAGCGAGTTCGCGGCCGGCGCGTTCGACGGCCGTCGCCGCGACGCCGTGTACGACCTCGACGAGGTGCGCACCTACCTCGCCGAGCTCGACGCGGCGACGAGCGTCCCCTGGGTGCTGCTCTCGGCCGGCGTCGGGCCGCACGAGTTCGCGTTCGACGTCGAGCTCGCGTGTGTCGCAGGGGCGAGCGGCTTCTTGGCCGGTCGCGCCGTCTGGTACGACGCGCTCGAGGCCTACCCCGACCTGGACGCCGTGCGTGAGCGGCTCCGCCGCGTCAGCCTGCCGTACCTGCGCTCGCTGCGCGCCATCGCGCAACGGGGTCGGCCGTGGACGGAGCATCGTCGCTACGCGGGCGGCGTCACCGTGGCTGGAACGGGCCCAACGTGGCACGAGGCGTACGGCTCATGAGCGCCGACGTCGACCAGGCAGCCGTGCCCGAGAAGGTCGCGCGTGCGACGCCGACAGCGCGCACGGGCGCCGATGCGCTCGGCGTGATCGTCATCGGCGCCGGCGACATGGGGGCGCGACACGCTCGCCACTGGCACGCCATCGGCGCCGACGTGGTCGCGGTCGTCGACCCGGACATGGCGCGCGCGGACGCCGTCGCCGCCCTGGTAGGCGCTCGCGCGCACGCAGTCGTCGGCGATCTGTTCGACCGCGACGACGTCCACGTCGTGTCGGTCTGCACCCCAACGTACCTGCACGCCGCCATGACCGTGGCCGCGCTCGACGCTGGGAAGCACGTCCTGTGCGAGAAGCCTGCCGCGCTCACGCTGCGTGACGCGCTGGCGATGCAGCGTGCCGCCGAGCGTTCGGGCACGCAGCTGCGCATCGGCTTCATGCGCCGCTTCGATCCGGCCTACCGGCCTCTGATGGACTTCACCGAACGCGCCGGGAGGCCGTTGCTGGCGCAGGCGACCATCACGGCCGGCGTGCGCCCGAAACGGCTCATGCACGACGCGATGGCCAACGGTGGCCCGATCATCGACATGTGCTGCCACGTGTTCGACCTGTGGGGGCGCATGCTCGGCGGCGAACCGTTGGCGGTGAGCGCACGCGGCTACACCTTCTCGGACGACAAGCCCGAGCTCGCCGGCATCGCCCGGCGCGCGCTCGACAGCGCGCTCATCACGCTCGAGTACGAGGGGGGCTCGGTCGGGCAGATCCAGGTGTCGTGGGGGCTGCCGTCCGGCATCGAGCCGGTGGAGCGACACACCTACGTCGGACCCTCCGGGATGGTGAGCGTCGATTGGCCCAGGCACATCACGCTACGCGACGCAGACGGCGTGACACGCTGGCGTAGCCGCGGCGTCGATCCCTACCTGGCCGAGATCACCCAGTTCCGGCGCGAGATCGTCGAGGGCGCGCCGCGCGAGGTCCCCGACATCGGCGCCGGCATCGCCGCCCTGAGGGTCTCGCTGGCCGTGCTGGAAGCCATCCGCGGCCGCCGCGTGACATCGCCGGCCGAGGCCGTCGACCTGGAGGTGACCACGTCATGATGCAAGACACACACGCCGTCACGGCGCCGCGCGACGCGCGCGCCGACGCCACCGAGCTCGAGACCAAACGCCAGCGCACCATGGACGTTGCCCACGCCGCCGGGGCTGCCGCGCTGGTGGTACGGCGCGCCGACACGCTGACGTGGTTGCTGTGTGGCGCCGACGTGTTGGTCAGCCGCCAGGGTGGCCCGGTCGCGGAGGCCGTCGTGCACGACCACGGCGTCGACGTGGTGACCACCCGCATCGAGGCCGAGCGCCTGCGTCACGAGGAGCTCCCCCACGGCGTCGCCGTCGTGGCCGTCCCATGGGAGCGCCCGAGCGCCGTCGGCGAACGCGCAGCGGAGCTGGCCCTCGAACGGGCGCAGGGCGGCGCCGTCGGAAGCGACGCCGAGGTGTCGCTCGACGACGCCCGCTGGCCGCTCTTGGCCGTGGAGATCGAGCGCCTGCGAAGCGCCGGGGCCGTGACGGCACGCGTCGCCACCGACGTCGCCGCCACACTCTCACCGGAGTTGAGCGAGCACGCCGTCGCCGGCCGCCTGATGGGCGCCCTGCGCGAGCGCGGCCTGCACGTACCAGTCGTCCTCGTGGCCGGCGCGGCTCGGCTCGGACACGTGCGGCACCCCGTGCCTACGCACACGCCGATCGGCGCCGCCGCGATGCTGGTCGTGTGCAGCGAGGCGCACGGGCTGGTGAGCGCCGCCACGCGCATCGTGCGCTTCGGCGACGAGCCGGGTCCCATCGGCCAACGCCTCGCACAGGTCCACGCGGTCGAGGCCGCGATGCTGGCCGCGACGCGCCCCGGAGCCACGCTCGGTGACGTGTTCGACGCCGCCCGCTCGGCCTACGCCACCGTCGGTCACCCCGACGCCTGGCGCGACCACCATCAGGGCGGCCCCATCGCGTACCGACCACGCGAGGGGCTGGCGGTGCCGGACGATCGCCGCGCCGTCGCCGTCGGCACGGCGTACGCCTGGAACCCTTCGCTGCCGTGGGCGAAGAGCGAGGACACCTTCGTGCTCACCGACGCCGGCCTCGAGAACGTCACCTGGGACGAGCGCTGGCCGAGCCTCGTCGTCGACGGGCGGCCGCGCGCGGACATCCTGGGCCTGTGACGCCGAGCCCGGACCCGCCACCGCTGGGGGTGGCGCTGGTCGGCGCCGGGCGCTGGGCAGCCGTGCACCGTGCCAACCTGCCACGAGCCGGCGCCCGCCTGGTCGGGGTGGCGACCGGCAGCGACGCCTCGCGCGCCCGCGTGGAGCACGAATGGGACGTGTTCGCGACCACGGACGTGGCAGCGCTCCTGGAGCGTCCCGAGGTCGAGGCCGTGGTGATCGCCAGCCCCAACGACCTGCACGCAGCCCAGGCCTGTGCGGCGCTCGAGGCCGGCAAGCACGTCTTGGTCGAGAAGCCCATGGCGATCGACGTCGCCTCGGCCGAGCGCGTCGAGCGGGCAGCGGCGCAGAGCGACCGCGTGTTCGCGGTCGGGCTCGAGATGCGCGTGTTCACGCTGTTCGAGCGCGTGAAGGCGCTGCTCGACCAGGGCGCGTTGGGCACGCCGGTGCACCTCGCACTCGACCTGTTCAGGCGTCCTCACCGGGCGGGTTCGGGCGGCTGGAAGCACGACCCTACCCGGCGCGGCTCGAGCGTGCTCGAGGAGCCGATCCACTACCTCGACCTGGCGCGCTGGTACCTGGGCGAGATCGACTCGCTGCGGGCCTGGGCCGTCTCGCGCCCGGGCCGCGAGGCGCTGCGCGAGCAGCTCGACGTGCGCCTCGAGAGCGAGCGCGGCGCCGTCGCGAATGTGACGCGCAGCGTCGCCGCGGGCGGCCACGCGGTGGACCTGCGGTTGGTGGGCGAACGTGGTGCGCTGCGCGCGACCTGGCGCGGCCGCATGGACGTCGACCCCACGCCCGCCGTTCGGCTCGAGGTGCACGACGCGGCCGGCAGCCGGCTGCTGCCGGTCAGCGCCGCGACGGGTCATGCGCACGACGTGTGGCGACAGACGGCGGCGTTCGTTCGCAGCGTGCGCGAGGGTGTGCCACCTCCCGCGACTGCGCGCGATGGGGTCGTCTCGGTAGCGCTCAGCCTGGCGGTCGACCGTGCGCTCGAGCGCGGCACTCCTGTCACGCTCGACGCCGTCTGGTCCTGAGCGCGAGCCCCCGGCACCCCGAGCCGGAGCGGCTCCACCTGCGAGCGTCTCGGGTAGGTGGCCATCGTTGCGCGTTGCGACAGCTCCGAGAGCGTGCCCGAGTGTGCCCATCGGTTGCGTGTCACGTCCCTCTCGGCCACTCGGGGGGCGATGGCTGCCGCGTGACGTCGAGCATGGACCCGGACCAGACGCCAGGAGCCGCGCCGCGGGGCGTCACGACGTATGCGGCGTCCTCCCGCAACGAACGTGACGGGGTCGTGATACCGTCCACTCGCAACCCTGTTCAGCACGCTGCACGGTCGATCGTCACACACCCCAACGAGCGGCGCCCAGCCGCCGGCACCCGCGGGACTCGGGACCCGCCGGGCACTGCCGAGGAGGTACGTATCGTGAAGGCCCCCTTGACTGCCACGCCGTTCCTTGCCCTCGGCATGCTGGCGACGTTGCTCATCGCGTGTTCGAACGACGTCATGACGCCCGTACCAGGGCCGCAGGTCACCGTCCTGGAGGCGACCGGTGCGTGCCTCGAGCCGTTCACGCCGATCTACGAGATCCAGGGGAGCGGTGCGACCACGCCGCTCGCGGGTCAGGAGGTCACCACCCAGGGCGTCGTCGTGGGCGACTTCGAGGGCCCCCAACCCAACCTGCGCGGCTTCTACATCCAGGACCCCATCGGCGACGACGATCCCGCCACCAGCGACGGCATCTTCGTGTTCAACGCCAACGACGACAGCGTGCACCTCGGCGACAGCGTACGTGTCACCGGGACCGCCGGCGAGTTCCAGGGCCAGACGCAGATCTCGGCCGTCACGTCGATCGTCCCCTGCGGCACCGGTTCGGTCGAGCCCGTCGACGTCATGCTCCCGTTCCCGTCCAGCACCTACCTCGAGCGCTTTGAGGGCATGCTCGTGCGGCTGCCCCAGACGCTGACGGTCACCGAGCACTTCCAGCTCGGGCGCTTCGGCCAGGTCGTGCTCTCCTCGGGCGGGCGGCTCGCCCAACCGACGCAGGTGGCCGCGCCCGGCACGGAGGCACAGTCCCGCCAAGCCGCGAACGATCTCAACCGCATCCTGCTGGACGACCACGTGAACAACCAGAACCCCGACCCGATCCTCTTTGGCCGCAGCGGCGATCCACTCAGCGCCAGCAACACGCTGCGCGGCGGCGACACGGTCGCGGGCGTGGTCGGCGTGATGACCTTCGGGTGGGCGGGCAACGCCGCAAGTGGCAACGCCTACCGCGTGCGCCCCGTGAACGCGCTCGGCGGAGGGGTGCCGGACTTCCAACCGACCAACCCGAGACCAGCAACGCCTGACGCGGTCGGCGGCACGTTGCAGGTCGGGGCGTTGAACGTGCTCAACTACTTCAACTCCTTCACCAACTGCACCGCCGGCGTTGGCGGCGTGTCGACCAGTTGCCGTGGCGCCAACGACCAGGTCGAGTTCGACAGGCAGTGGCCGAAGACCGTCGCGGCTATCCTGGGGATGGACGTGGACGTGCTGGCCGTGATCGAGATCGAGAACGACGGCTACGGTCCCGACAGCGCGATCCAGGACCTCACGAACCGTCTCAACGACGCCACCGCGCCCGGCACCTGGGCGTTCGTCGACGCCGACGCCGGCACGGGCCTGGTCAACGCGCTCGGCTTCGACGCCATCAAGGTAGGCCTGTTGTACCGGCCAGAGGTCGTCACGCCCGTCGGCACGACCGCCGCCCTCGACACCGCTGCGTTCGTCAACGGCGGCGACGGGTTTGCCAGGAACCGCCCAGCGCTCGCGCAGGCGTTCGCAGAGCAGGCGACCGGCGAAGTGTTCATCGCGGTGGCGAACCACCTCAAGAGCAAGGGCGCTCCCTGCGACGACCCAGACGCCGGCGACGGCCAGGGCAACTGCAACCTGGTCCGCACGCGGGCGGCCGTCGAGCTCCTCGATTGGCTGGCCACCGACCCCACGGGCAGCGGCGACCCCGACGTGCTGGTCCTCGGCGACCTCAACGCGTACGCCCAGGAGGACCCCGTCGCAGCGCTCGAGGCGGCGGGGTACGTGAACCTGCAGGCTGCGTTCGAGGGTGTGGCAGCGTACACCTACGTGTTCGACGGCCAGTGGGGCTCGCTCGACCACGCCATGGCCTCAGCGACGCTCGCGCACCAGGTGACCGGCGTCAGCTCGTGGGCGATCAACGCCGACGAGCCGAACGTGCTCGACTACACCACCCGTTTCAAGAGCGCCAACCAGATCGAGATCTTGTACGCGCCCGACGCGTTCCGGTCGTCCGACCACGACCCGCTGGTGGTTGGGCTCGCGCTGCGGCCGAGCGACCCGCCGTCGTGCGAGCTCGCACACCCGTCGCTCGACCGCCTGTGGCCAGCCGACCTCCGCTTCGTACCCGTCTCGGTCCTCGGCGTCACCGACGTAGACGCCGTCAGCATCGTCATCGACTCGGTGTTCCAGGACGAACCGGTGACGACTCCCGCCATGGGCGCCGCTCCGCATGCGCCCGACGCAACGGGCATCGGCACCGCCACCGCGATGCTGAGGGCCGAGCGTGACCCCAGTGGCGACGGCCGCGTCTACCACGTCGCGTTCACCGCCACGAACCCGCTCGGCCAGACGTGCGACGGCACGGTGCGGGTGAGCGTCCCTCAGAACCTCGGACGGTCGGGCGCGGCGATCGACGGCGGACCCCTGTACGACTCGACGGTCCCCTGACCCGGGGATCTCGAGCCAGGTCCGCGGCTGCACCGATCGGGGTTAGCCCGGCGCCGGCGTTCTCGCCTGCTCACCGCGCAGCACGCGCAGCACCTCGTCGACGGCGTGGGCCGACGCGCGTGCGTTGGCATCGACGGTGACGCCGGCGACGTGCGGCGTGAGGATCAGGTTCGGACACCCCGCGAGCGCATCGGGCGCGGTTGGCGGCTCACTGCGCCGCACGTCGAGCGCGGCGCCTCCGAGCTGTCCGGCGTGCAGCGCCGCCGCGAGCGCCGTCTCGTCGACGAGCTCGCCGCGGGCCGTGTTGACCAGCCAGGCGCCTCGGCGCATGCGCCCCAGCGCGCGTTCGTCGACGAGGTCGCGCGTCGTGGCCGTGAGCGGCACGTGGAGCGTCACGGCGTCCGAGCGCTCGAGCAACGCCTCGAACGTGACGAGCTCGACGCCGAACTCCTGGACCGCAGCGCTGCTCTCGTGCACCACGGGGTCGCTGCCGAGCAGGTGCATGCCGAGGGCCTGTGCGCGGCGCGCCACCCGCGCACCGATGTCGCCGAGCCCGACGATGCCGAGCGTTGCGCCGGCGACCTCTCGTCCCATGAACGCTTGGCGCTGCCAGCCACCCTCGGCCACGTGAGCGGTGGCCGGACCGAAGCGGCGCGCGAGCGCGATGATCGCGCCGATCACGTACTCCGCGACGCTGGTCGCGTTGGTACCCGGCGCCCACGACACCACGACGTCGCGTGCGGTCGCGGCGGCGACGTCGATCGTGTCGAGGCCGACGCCGACGCGTCCGATCACCCGCAGCCGCGTCGCCACGTCGAGGAGCTCGGTATCGACGCGGGTCTGGTTGCGCACCACGAGCGCCTCGGCCTGGGCGAGCGCCTCGAAGAGGCGCGGCCGGTCGGCGTGGAGCGCGGTGTCCGCAATCACCTCGTGCTGTGCATGCAGGCGCTCCAAGGCGGCGCCGTCGATCCACTCCGAGACCACGACGAGAGCCATCTGGTGTCCTCCTACGGTGATGCTAACGCGCGACCACGGTGCGCTTCGCGACGTTGCCGAGCCGGGGCCGGGGTCGTAGGCTGGGAGCCGTGTGTCCGGCCGTGGCGCGCCACGACGCCGGGCGTGGGAGGTTCCATGTACATCGGTCTGCTCCACCTGCACAACGCCGGTCGCTGGTTGGTCCTGGTGGCCGCCGTGGTCGCGATCGTGATCGCCGTGCTCGGTCTCGTGCGTGGTGCGCCGCGGGGTCGGGGCGCCAAGCTGTCCGGCCTCGCGTACGTGATCATGATGGACACGCAGCTCGTCATCGGCATGGTGCTCTATGGGACCAGCCCGCTCGTGCGGGCGGCGATGGGCGACATGTCGCTGGCGATGGCCGACACCCAGCTGCGCTTCTTCCTGGTCGAGCACTTCCTGCTGATGGTGGCGGCGGTGGCGCTGGTCCACGTCGGCTACGCGCTGTCCAAGCGCGCGAGCACGGCGAAGGCGGCCTACACGCGCGCGAGCATCTTCTACACGCTGGGCCTGGTCGCGGTCGTGGCCGGCATCCCCTGGTGGCGGCCGCTGTTCCCAGGCGCCTGACCTCGAGCCGCCGCGAGAGCCACCGTGGCACGCCGCAGCACCGGGCACCACAAAGGTTGGACCCCGTGTGGGAGGCACGGGGTCCGGGTTCGGAAGAGAGTGGGAGGCCTTGGGAGGAGACCTCATCGATCCACGTCCTGATGGTACGGATGCCGACTCACGGGATTCTTACTCGCCCCGCCCTCGTATGATCACGGCGTGAGCGATGTTCCCACGTACGACGGCTGGGACGCCGTCCCAGACGGCCTCCGACCCGCGAACGACCTGCGTTTCGCCGGACTGGAGCCGCGCGGTGCCCCG